>JAZURU010000183.1:0-6390 GCA_045606365.1 Candidatus Scatosoma sp.
ACGAGTTGTTGCCGTGCGGCTGATATGTAAAGAACCCCATCTCCCGCACGCCAAAGCCCAGCAGCAGGTGCATTTGATAACGCAGTTCCTGTTCGTTCGGTGTCCAATAATATTCGGAATTGCCAATCAGCATAGAAAAGCTCTGCGCGACGAAGGAGAATTTCACCCCCCTATCCCGACAGATTTCCGCCGCATTCTGCAAGCAACGGATATACAGCACCTTGTTTTCCTTGTTGTAGCAGAACGGATAATCGTCGTACATGATATAATCCGCGCCCGTTTCATCCAAGAACATATGCAGATATTTGCTGCGGCGTTCAAAGAGGTCGCCTCCCTGCGGATACCGTTCATCCATCCAACGAAGGGTATCCATCGGCAACAGATTGCAATAGACAAACGCCTTGGGACAAACCCGCTTTACCGATCTATACAGCTGACCGAAAGCTTTGAAATAATAATAATGCGGTTCGTCGCGCAGATACAGACCGTAGAAAGCGGGATGACGGGAATAATCCTTGATACGGTTGGCAACGAAAGCGTCCAGCTCCGCCTCGGTGGCGAAACGCTTTCCCTCGCCTATCAAGCCATCTCTCTCCCCCGACATTTCATAGAAGATCTGATCGCCTACGATGTACTTATCTATCCCCGCAGCATACACCACATCCATAATTCGTTTGCATTTCGAGGTTTCCCATTCCTCGCCGTAATAGGTGGCAACCGTACCCGATTCCACCATATTAAAGCCAACGGCTTTGTACTCCTCGTAATTTTCCACCGTTGCTCTGCCGTCACCCTTGCCGTTGCCGATGACGTAATCTCTTTGCTCGCAACCGGGCGGGCAATAACCGTAGAAAATAAAATCGGTTTTAGAATTAGAATAATATTTTTTATACATAAGCGTTTACCCCTTTAAGCCGCCCGCCGTCATATTCGTCATAATCAGGTTCTGCGTGCATGCGTATAATACAATGATGGGAACTGCCGACACCGACGCCGCCGCCAAGAACAGCGGACGGTTGCTGGGCACGACGCGCTCGAATTCGTAAAGACCGAGCGCAAGGTTGGGCATATCCGACAAATAGACCATGGGCGTGGAATAATCGTTCCATACGCCGATGGCTTGCGTGATCATAATCGCCACCAAGCAAGGTACCACCTGCGGTATCACGATGGACAAGAATACCCGCATTTCCCCTGCGCCGTCGATGTACGCCGCCTCCGAATACGAGGGGCTTACCCCCTTGAAGTAGCCGTACAGCACGATGAACGCAAAGTCAAAACCGGACGCCCAAGAAAGCCACAGCTTCCAAGGCTTATTGATCATGTCGAAGAAATGCAACAGACGGAACGCCGCAGGGCCGCTGCCGATGACGGGAATGGTGTTGACGAAAATAACGATCACGTACAACAGATCCTTGCCGGGAAAGCGGAATTTTGCAATCGCATACGCCAGCATTGCGCTGGAGGCAACGTTTACGACCACGCGCACCGCCACCATCCAAAGGGAATTGAACAGCATTCCAAAGTAATCGAAGTTTTTATAATTGAATACGCCGTTAAAAATGTCTACATAGTTTGAGAACGACCACGTTTCCGTGATAGAGAAGCTATCCTCCGAGAAATCGAAGTCCGTTTTTAACGAGTTATTGATCGCCCAAACCAACGGGAACGTGCAAAGCAGGGCAATCACTAAAAATAAAATAAAGAAACAAATCGCGGTAATCTTTTCTGAAGTATTAGACTTTTTGGAAGCTATCGGTTTCATCTTCTTGCCCTCCTTGTTAAATTTCTACGTCCGCATAAATGCGGTCGATCAGCTTTCTGCCAATCAATACGACGGGCAGCGTAAGGCAGGTAAGGAATACGCCCAGCGCCGCAGGATAGCCGTAATAAGCCACGCCGTCCGATCGGGAAACCTCCAAGGTCTTGGCGTACAACAGCCAGCCGATCGTGGACGTACCGTTATGACCCATACCGCCCGTAAAGAGGAATACGTTATAGTCCGCCGTCAGGAACGAACAAAGCGAGAAGGTCAAAAGGGTTGCAATCGTCGACCAAACGCAAGGTACGGCAATGCTGACGTAGGTGCGCCAAAAGCCTGCGCCGTCCAACTCTGCCGATTCGTAAATTTCATCGGGCACACGCGAAAACGCACCCGTTAAAACGGCGTTGTTGCCCACCAAGCCCATGACGATTTTAATGCACACGATGGTCGGGAAAGCCGTCAGCTCATAGCCCAATAATCCGTTTTCCAAATCACCCAATTCTTCTGGCAGGAAATCCAGCATGCGCACAATTTCCGTCACCGCGCCGTTATCCTGCACCAAATACACCATCAGCTGCGTCCAAAGCACCGCGCCCATCAAGCTGGGAATGATATAGCAGATACGGAACACGTAATGTCCCCAAACTCTACGATACAAAATGTACGTCGTCGTTACGCCAATGGGGAAGAGGATAAAGAAATCCAACGCCCAAAGGAACATCGAACGCAACATCGTATCCAACAAGGATACGTCAAGGTTGCTGTCCGTAGGTCCTTTCAACGCCTCGAAAACCAAGCCGAAATGGTCAAAGGTAAAATTGCCCGTTTCCTCGTTTAAAAAAGCGTACGTAAGGCTGGAAAAGTTAACGACTACCCAAAAGACGATAAATTGCAGCACGGGAAAAGCAATCAGCAGATAAACA
Source organism: Candidatus Scatosoma sp. (assembly GCA_045606365.1). Lineage (GTDB taxonomy): Bacteria > Bacillota > Clostridia > Christensenellales > Borkfalkiaceae > Scatosoma. The sequence goes on from JAZURU010000183.1 coordinate 2,689, forward strand.
AACGGAAATTTCCGCTTTTCAAACGGGCTGTATTTTGCAATTTTTCTCGTTGTGTTTTCCATAAAACTCACCGCTGCTTATTCTTTATTGGAAATGTAATCATCCCAATACCCTTGTACCGTTGTTAAACTTTCCGAATACATTTTCTGCGCCGCCTCTGCATAGCTGAGGTTATCCGCACGGCTGTAAAGATCGTACGCCATGTTTCTTGCGCCGGGGAACATATAGTCCGTACGCATTACCGAACGGCGGATACCCTGAATACGTCCTGCAAATGCACGGAAGTGAATGTTATCCGTCAATGCCTTTGCTTGGTCGACGAACGGATACGAGCCTTTTATGTCTACCCCCTTCGTATAGGGAGAAAACGCATTGGAAGCACGCATAAAGGTTTCTGCGAAATCGTCGCTCGCCATCATTCTGAGCACCTTCGCTGCAATATCCTTCTTGGTGCAGCCCTTGGGAATGAACGCCAAATGCTCGATACCTCTTGCAAAGCACAAGCCTCGCGCCGTTGCCACCCGTTGCACGTCCGCCTTATCCGCCGTCAGCTGCTTTTCCGTTTTCAGTAGCTCTACGATTTCATCCACAGTCTTGTTTTCATCCACCTGCTTGCATATGTAGGAAAGAACCTCGTCGCATTCCGCGTCGGACAGCCCATATTTAGAGAATATCTCTACGCCAAGCGACGAAATTACGGGTACGTTGATAAACGCGATGTCGTTGAGGTAGTCACCGTAGCTGGATTTTACCTCGTTCAAGAACCAGTCGCCGTTCAGCATGAAAATCGCATTCACCTGCGGGTTGCCTTTTTTGTTTAATACGTCCTTCATGACCAAGGACTGAATCTGGTCAAGCTTTTTCGTGGTGTCGCCAGAGCCAGGTGCCGCATATTTTTTATCCATGAATTGGAAGCTGGTTTCCAGCACGGGCTTAATGTTCTCGTTCTCGAACACTCTCCAGCCCTCTGTCATATCCTGCCATTCGCCGTTTTCGTCCATGGTCTGCATTCTATTGAATTCGTTGAACGCCTGCAGGTCGTATTGCGCCAGCCACTGTTCGTAAGCGCAGGTATTGTAAGTGGTCGCGCCGCCCTGATCTGCGTTGAGGTTGTAGGTGAGGGGATAGGTCTTGGTCTTTGCCGAACCTTCAATCACCCCGTCTATACCGTTTAAAACCGTTTCAAAGATCGCAAACAGCTCGTTGGTCGTTCTGGGCATCTCCGTAATCCCATACGCCTCCAGCTTTGTCGTGTTGACCACCAAGCCTGCGGACGTCTGCGCCCACGTCATACCGTACATTTTACCGTTGTCTGCACGCATAAAAGGAATATAGTCGGCAGAAAGCCTTTTCGAAATCTTATCCGCGCTCTCCGTGCCGTCATAGTTGATTGCCGTCTTTTCAAATACAAGCTCCTCCAAGTCCTCGCAAAGCTCGTTGCCGTTTGCATACATACCGATAGGGCTGACCTCGTTGGGCATAATGGCACCGGTCACGTAAAGGTCGATGCCCTTTCTGTCGTAGCCCTCTGCCATTTCCTGTACCATCGGCGTGCCTGCATAGGTATACTGCGGCTTTAAAACGTTCAGTATGTAGCCCTCCGACGCGTATGCAGCCTCGAATTTTTCCTTTAATTCATAGATGAAAGCGTCGCCAAAGCCCGCCTTGTAAAGACGAAGGTTTACCGTTTTTTCGTCCCTTACGATTTCGTCTTTCGGCAAGCAGCCCGTCCCCATAAACAGGCAGCCGACGCCCGTAAGCACCGCCAATACCGTCGATAAAAATTTTTTCATACATCTTTCCTCCGAAAAGAATTTTTGGATCCGTAATTGTGACACCGATCCACAATGTCAATTTTATAATATCACATTCCATTTCCGCTTTCCACTCTATTTTTATCAAAAACTAACCGTTTTTTAATGTATTTTGCAATGCAATTTTTAACAAAATTGAGAATAATTCCCCCGTTTTTTTGTGAAAAAATTGCCCGTTTTTTGCTATTGACATTCCATTTTCGTTGTGTTATAATCAAAAAAAATGAGAGAAGGAGTCCGCAAAAATGCCCGTTATTTTAGGTCATGAAACCATTAAAAATACCCCTTATATCTCCTCTTCGTTCACACCCCCGCAGCACCCGCACGGACACGAATTTTTTGAAATTTCCTTTTGCGTGACGGGGCATTCGATCAACACCGTAAACGATACGCCGATTCCCTTTCAAAACGGGGGCTGCGTAATTCTGCGCCCGGGCGACGTACACGCCTTGACCGAATACGACAGAAACGTCTATGAACATATCGACCTGTATTCTAGCGTCGAGCTGTTTCGCCATATTTGCGACAGCTGCCACCCCGATCTCTATGAAGAGATCGTCCAGCACGACAGCCCTATATATTTCTCCTTTTCCAACGAGCTGTTTTCTTTCTTATTCAACCAGTCGCTGTATCTAAAGGAAATGATCGCAAACGGCAATAAGTTTTCCCAATCGCTGCACGCCTCGATGATCACGGTGATTTTATCCGAATGGGTAAAGCACGAAGTGTATCGACAGACCTACAAGCCCACGTGGCTGAAAGAGCTGTTGCCAAAGTTTAACAGCATCAACTTCGTGCAGAAAAACGTCACGCAGATCGCCCAAGAGGCGGGTTTTTCTCTGCCCTATTTTTCCTCTCAGTTTAAAAAATATATGGGGATTTCCGCCATTGAGTACCTGATTAAAAAACGGGTGCACCTTTCCAAGGACCTGCTGGCAAACGACCCCCGATTGCGGATTTTGGATATTTCCGGTATGTTAGGATTTGAAAACCCCAGCACCTTTTCCAAACACTTTATGAAGGAATTCAAGTTATCCCCCAAGGAATACCGCAAACAATTCAACACAGATTATTGATGCTTTTTTAAGAAAAACAGCAAAAAAACGCTCCAAAACGGGGCGTTTTTTCCTTAAAACGATTAAAAACTGCGGCTAGCTAAACAGCATGCCGCAGTTCTTTATTTCCTATTTTTACATGAATTTATTTTACCGAATATCGACCTTTTCTAAATACTCGATCAACCCGTCGGCGATCAGGCGATGCCCCGCCTCGTTGGGATGCAAGCCGTCCAAGAACAGCGTGCTGCACGTCGGCGACGAGGGCAGGTAAAACCGATCGGAAATATCCAGGTATTGCACCCCGCAGCTTGAAAGCACCGCTTTTTCCGCCTCGATATAGGCAGACAGAGGCGCAGACGGGGTTTCCTTTATCCCATTCTCACCACAAGGATTGTCCTGCCCATAGCGAGGAATGGGCAACACAAAACATAGCCTGTTTTTAGGAAAAGTGGATACCATGTACGAAGTGAGTTGATGAAACGCACCGTAAAAAGTATACGGATCACGATCGTCAAAGCAGCCCAATTTAGCGTCGCCATGCCCATAATCGTTTGTTCCGCCAAACACAAAAGTAAACGCTGCGTCCTTTTCCATCTGTACGGCGCGGCACATAAAGACGTTTTCGTCATAATCGTTCACGCAATTTCGCTGCATCGCAATTCGCGTACCGCCTACCCCGTAATTACGTTCTTCCGCGCCAAAATGCCGCGCAACCAGCGTGGAATATCTGCAAGCAAGATTGTAAAGTCCTGCCCCATACGTAATGCTGTCCCCTAAAAAATTGATCTTCATTTTTGACACTCCATCAGCTCTTTCAACGCCTCACCAAG
>JAZURU010000184.1:0-3049 GCA_045606365.1 Candidatus Scatosoma sp.
GGCAGCCAGAGCGCCGCATACCCCTGCATGCGCTTAAAACGGATCAAGGTATCCTGCATCGTGGCGTCCATCGCATGCCCCATGTGCAGCTGCCCCGTGATGTTGGGGGGCGGCATCATGATCGTAAAGGGCACTTTGTCCGCGTCTATTTCCGCGCGGAAAACGCCCGAGCTTTCCCACTCGGCGTAAATTCTGTCCTCGAAATCCTTAGGATTGTACGTCTTTTGCATTTCCATAATAACACAACCTCTTTGTTGATAATTCCTCTTTGTTTGCGCCCCTATCCCTTGCACACAAGGCAGTATAGCCTTTCTATTATAATACCTTTCCTGCGATTTGTCAATTATTCTTGCCCCGTCATATAATATATTATTCCAAAAATATTTCGCCGTTCCTTGAGCAAGTACAACCTAATCGAACGGCACACGGAGAGGATTATCATGATACGAAAAAAATTGCTTTTGCTTCCCGCACTGTTGCTGGCAGCCGTGTTTGGCGCGTTGCCTCTGTCTGCCTGCAACCAAGAAACGAACGGACTGAAAAAACTCAAGGTCAGCGAAGTGACCCACTCGATTTTTTACGCGCCTATGTACCTTGCAGACGCCCTTGGCTACTTTGAAGATGAGGGCATCGAAATTGAATTGACCAACGCGGGCGGCGCGGACAACGTAATGTCCTCCGTCCTTTCAGGCGACGCAGACATCGGCTTTTGCGGCCCTGAGGCGGCGCTGTACGTCTTAGTGGGCGGTTCTACCGACGTACCCAAGGTTTTTGGTCAGCTGACGAAAAAGGACGGCTCTTTCCTCGTTTCCAGAACCCCTCAACCTGATTTCCAGTGGACGGATTTAAGGGGTAAAGAAATCCTTGCAGGCAGAAAAGGCGGTGTGCCCGCCATGACCTTTGAATACATTTTGGGGCAGCACGGCATGGCGGACGGCGTGGACGTCAACCTCAACTACGACGTGGCGTTCAACCTGATGACCAGCGCCTTTGAGGCAGGTACGGCGGATTATTGCACCATGTTCGACCCCGTCGCCTACGAATACGAGGCGGCAGGAAAGGGCTACGTGGTTGCCTCCGTCGGCGAGGCGTCGGGCGAGGTGCCCTATACCTGCTATATGGCAAAGGAGTCGTGGCTGAAAAAGAACGCTGACACCGCAGAAGGATTTATCCGCGCGATTATGAAAGCAATCAAATACGTCCATGAAACCCCTGCCGAAACGGTTGCGCCCTACTTGACCGAATATTTCGAGGCGACCTCCGTTGCCGCCTTGGCTGCCTCCGTTCAGCGGTACAAAGAAATTGACAGCTGGCGGGCGGAAATGACGGTGAGCGAGGAAAGCTTTAACCGCTTGCAGGACATCATAGAGGGCGCGGGCGAGCTGCAAAGACGGGCAGCCCTTTCCGAGCTGGTTGACAACCATTACGCCCAAAAGGTATACGACGAAATCTACGGATAGGCAATCCTTTTTTAAGCACCCCTTACAACGCACAGGAAACACGACATGAAAGAAGTTTTACGATTTGAAAACGTCTGCAAGCATTATCACAGCAGACAAGGTGAAACCGTCGCCGTGGAAAACATCGCTTTTTCCGTACGCGAAGGAGAATTCGTCGCCATTATCGGCCCGTCCGGGTGCGGAAAAACCACGCTGCTTTCCTTGGCGGCAGGTCTGATCCCCCCCACCCACGGAAAGGTGAAAAACGACGGAATTTCCTTTGGCTATATGCTGCAAAAAGACGAACTGTTTCCTTGGCGCACGATTGAAAAAAATATTTTCTTACCCTTAGAAATCAAACGCACGCTGTCCGAAAAAACCAAGGCGCGGGCGCTGAATTTAGCTGAAAAATACGGTTTGGGACAGTTCTTAAAGAACTATCCGCACTCCCTTTCAGGCGGTATGCGACAGCGCGCGGCGCTGATCCGTACGCTGGCGGTCGACCCCGACGTCCTCCTGCTTGACGAGCCCTTTTCCGCGCTGGATTATCAAACTCGGCTTTCCGTTTGCGACGACGTATATTCCATCATTCGCAACGAAAAAAAGACGGCGCTTTTGATCACGCACGATATCAGCGAAGCGATTTCGGTCGCCGATAAGATCGTCGTGCTGTCCGCGCGGCCTGCAAGGGTGCTTGCCACCCACGAGCTTTCCTTCCCTGAAAACGAGCCCTTAAAACGCAGGGAAAACAAGGAATTTTCCAAATGGTTCGAACGCTTATGGAGGGAATTAAACGAATGAAACAGACCAATATATCTTCAGAACACGCCCTGTATCTGAAAAAGTTAAAGCAAAAAACGGTGTTCATCAACGTCGTTCGCATCGCGGTGCTGGTGGTGCTTTTGGGGGTGTGGGAGCTTGCCGCCGCATTGCAATGGGTAAATCCCTTTATCACCAGCTCCCCCTCCCGCATCGTCAAAACAATTGCCGATCTCTATCGCAGCGGCGACCTGTTTTACCATGTCGGCACAACCCTTTGGGAAACGCTGGCAGGCTTTGCCATTGCGGTAATCTTAGGATATACAATCGCCCTGCTGTTATGGTGGAGCGAGGCGTTCCGCAAAATTGCCGAGCCCTACATCGTCGTATTGAACGCTCTGCCCAAAATTGCGTTAGGGCCGCTGATCATCATCTGGTGCGGCACAGGCAGCGAGGCAATCGTATTCATGACCGTTTTGATCGGCTTGATCGTTGCAATCCTGAATATGCTGAACGGATTTATGGCAACGGACGAGAACAAGATTCTGCTGCTAAAATCCATGGGAGCAAACAAGCTGCAAATTTTGACAAAGCTGGTGATTCCCTCCTCCCTGCCCTCCTTTATTTCCATGCTGAAAATCAACGTCGGCATGGCATGGATCGGCTCGATCATGGGGGAATACATCGTATCCAAGGCGGGCATCGGCTACCTGATTGTCTACGGCGGGCAGGTATTTAAGCTGGACCTTGTGATGAGCGCGGTGGTCATCCTTTGCATCCTTGCCGCCGTGATGTATGCGCTGGTCGCGCTGCTGGAACGGCTCGTTATCAAAAACCGCTAAGCACACCTT
>JAZURU010000185.1:0-10165 GCA_045606365.1 Candidatus Scatosoma sp.
GGGCTGTTTTATTCGCAGGAGCCCTCTGCCATGTGCGCCGCGCCAATACTGGACGTACAGCCTGGGGAGAGGGTGCTGGATCTTTGCTCTGCGCCGGGCGGCAAGGGTACGCGGCTTGCAGCCGATCTTTGTCAAGAGGGCTTGATCGTACTCAACGAGCCAATCCCTTCGCGCGCAAAAATATTGCTGCAAAACGTCGAGCGTATGGGCATCACGAACGCCGTGGTGCTGTGCGAATATCCCGAGGCGCTTTCAGGGCGCTTTGAGGGGTGCTTTGATAAGATTATGGTGGACGCGCCTTGTTCGGGCGAGGGAATGTTCCGCAAGAATGCGGAGGAGGCACTTGCTGAATGGAGCGAGGAAAACGTTGCGCTGTGCGCCGAACGGCAAAAGGGGATTTTAACCTATGCCGAAAAGATGCTTGCGCCCGGCGGGAAAGCGGTGTATTCCACCTGCACCTTTTCTGTGGAGGAGGACGAGGAGCAGGTGTCTGCGTTTGTATCCACCCATTCGCAAATGCGGCTTGTAAACATGGAAAAGCTGTACCCGCATAAGGTCGAGGGAGAGGGGCATTTCGCCGCGCTTTTCGAAAAGGAAGAGGGGGGCAGGTATGCGTGGAAACCCTTTAAAACAGTTTGCAGTCCTGCCTCGGCAAAGGTGTATCGGGCGTTTGAAAAGCAGTGCTTTCACACCTTTTTTGCACGCAACTTGCACGAGGTGAACGGCACGCTGTATGCCCTGCCAGATGGCATGTTCGATTTTAAGGGCTTGAACGTTTTGCGGGCGGGTTTAAAGCTTGGTGAAGTGCGAAACGGTCGGTTTGAACCAGCCCATGCTTTGGCGATGGCAAGTAAGCTGCAGGACGTTAAAAACGCCGCAAATTTTGCTGCAAACGACGTACAGGTGCAGCGGTATCTGCGGGGCGAAACGATGGAAAGCGAGGGGCAAAACGGCTGGTGTGTGGTGTGTGTAGACGGCTATCCGCTTGGCTGGGGAAAGCGCGTGGATGGCACGGTGAAGAATCATTATCCGAAAGGGTTGCGTAGATTGGTATAAACGCTGCAACGGCGGCTATTCATGTGGCGGCTATCGCCGCCTACCATTTAAGTAAGCAAGAAAAAAGCCTTAGGCATTACGCCTAAGGCTTTTAATCATGTTGGTTTGATCAATCGTTGTAAGGATCGTTTTCGTCCTTAGTTTCTTCCACGGCAGGTTTTTCTTTCTTTGCCTTTACAGGTTTTACACGGGTAGGCTTGGAAAGCTGCGCCGCTTTTTTTCTGCTCCATTTGATCGCTTTACGCACGCCGATGAGCACCAGCACCGCTACCAAAACGCCAGCTACGGCAAGCGAGGAAATCAGCAAGCCCCAGTTGGTTTCGTCCTCGGGGGTTTCTTCTTCGGGTTTAACGGTGTCTTCTTCGTCCTCTACAACGTCTACGGGCACGTTCTTATCGTTCTGCGAGAAGTCTGCAAAGACCTTGATGAGGTTGTAATCTGCGTTTTCATAATACAGATAGCTGAGCGTTTCTGCGTAGTCAGCGGAGGTGGAATCGTAATCGTCGTAGCTATTACCAACTTTGTTTTCATCCAATTCGCTGTTGTAGCGCAGGAACTTCGCGTCGTCGTAGAAGCTGTATGCGTTGTACGTCAAGTTTCCGCTTTGCTTTAAAGCCTCTTTCAAAGCGTCCTCGTCCGCATAGAGGAGCTGGTTCTGATCGTCCGTCAGCGTAAGCATATAATCGAAGGCGTCTTGTGCCAAATCGCCGAAGGTTGCCGCGTCCAAGGTATCTGCTTGGCAGGTATCGAACATCACGTAGCTGCCCGCAGGGTTCAGCGTTTTGCCGTCGCGGCTGCCACTCCAAACCTCTAAGCGGTAATTCTTCGCGGTAGCGCCAGCGCCCACGTAGAAAGTGACGGTTTTCCATTCGTCGTTCGTATCGCCGACGGAAACGGCAAGGTTTTTACCCCCTACCGCTTCATAGCGGGGCTTCAGCGAGGTGATCGCAGAGAAGTCCTTAACCTCTACGGTCTTAGCAGCGTCTGCATAATACTTGCCGTTTGCATAGTAGTAAGCCACGCCGTCCAAGCCTTCGCCGTTCCAAGCGTTGGTGTAGGCATACTTTACGCCGCCCTCTGCCACCAACAGGTTCTCGCCGTCTTCCAAACGCTCTGCGGCGTCTGCTATATACTGAGGATATGCTTGCAGGTTTGCAAAGTAGCCCGTCTGCCCCTTAGCGGTGTAAAGCCCGTTGTTTTGCAGCTGTAAAACGATATCCGTTTTCTTGTCGAAATCGTCCGATTTGGGGTCTTTCGAGCAAACGTTGCCGTTCTCGTCGTACCAATAGGAAATTCTTCTGCCGATCGACAGTGCGTTCTCACGGGAGCTGTCGTCCATATCGACGAGGTAGACGTTTGCCACCGCATTCGCGCCGCTGACCTTTACGCGCACGGAAATTTCGGTATAGCCGCTGATCGTAGAGGAGGTGCTTGCGATGAAGCCGTACGCGCTATCTTCCTTATTATATATAAGAAGGGGCTGCGTAGCGTTGCCGAACAGAGCGTTCAGCTCCGCCTCGGAGGTAATGCCCATAATCGAGCCGTTCTTTGCATAGTTTGCAATATACTTTTTGGAAATCAAACCTGCGGTATCGCTGGAATATTTCGTTCTGTCTGCGGTAGGATCGTTCTTGACGTAGCCGCTGCCGCCTTTCACGCCGATGTAGTTGCGGGGGTCGGCAATGCCGTTTTCGATTTCTTCCTGACCCGTCAAATACGCGGGGGTATCGAATGCGGAGGAGGAATATTCTATTTCGTTGGGGTCTTTAAGGGAAAGGGTCTTGGAATAGGTTTCGCTGGACGCATATTCATACGCCTCGCCCATATCCGAAACGATTTCAAAATTCGTGAACGCTGCCCAGCCTTCGATGAAACTATCCTTGCTCGCGCCAAAGACGGTTGCGCCACCGTACGAAAATTCTACACTAAATTTCAAGCCGTCCGTTTCGGTGGGGTTTTCCACGAACAGGAAGCATTGCTGCCAGCCTGCGTAGATATCCTTGCCGTCATCGCCGTCCACGTCAATCGTAGTGATATTCGTCGTGTCGATCGTGGAGATGGAAGAGAGGATGCTGCCGCCACTACGAACGTTCACGTTCGCGCCCGTCACACCCTGCATATCCGAGGTCTTCACGAAGAAGGAAAGCACCATTTGTTTGCCTGCGTTCAGCGTGAATTCCATACCCTTTGCGGTATAGTTTGCGCCGCTGGTCGAAAGCAGCATCAGCGTTTTTGCGGTGTCTGCAAACGGGAACTTAGTAAAGCTGCCAGCATTCGCTGTCTGGTCGTATTCGTAGCCGAACCCGCTTGTCAAAGCCGCTTTAATATAATCATTGCCGTTTTCCGCTTTCGTCAACAGCTCTGCGACGGAGAAAACGCCGTTGTTGCCCGCGTCTGCCGTGATGTCGAAATTCAGGTTGCGTTCCACCTTACGGATGGGTTTGGTTTCGTCGTAGTTGTTCGTATCCGCGGGGTCGTTCAAATTGCCGTCGTCCGCCGCGACGTAGTAGGTGTTCAAGCCCTTCTTTTCTTCGGTGAGCCCGATATTGAGGGCAGGCAACGCATATTCTGCGAAGTTTGCCGCGCCGTGCGTCATATTCAAGGCGAACGTGGTCTTACCAAAAGAGGTCTTGTCGGCAAGGAACAGCTTTTCATCGGCGGAGGTTTCCAAGGTCACCTCAGGAACGGAGGCGTCCACCGCGTTTTCGTAATCCTCGTTGGAGATAATGGTGCATTCTACGTCGTCAAAGAACGCATAGCCTTCCACGTATTCCAAACGGTTCGTGCCGCCCGTCTGCCCCAAGCCGAGCACCATCGTAAAGGTGCTGGACGCAAACGAACAGCCTTGCAGGTAGAAAGTGTATTGCACCCAACCGTTGTCGGTGTTCGTCATTTTTGCGGTGTTGATATTTTTGACCTGCATCTGATCGAGGGTCTTGCCGCCGACCGTATGCGTGATGCCGATATACGCGCCCTTATCCGCAACCACCTCTTCCTGCTTGTCCGTACCGGAAGAGAAATAGGTGAGGTTAGAGGTCTTCACCCACAGCGAAACCTTTGCAGACGTACCCGATTGCAGGGTGATGGTGGAGCTAGACGTAAACTTCTGCGCCGTACCCTGACCGTCGGTGTACGCATTGTGGATCATCAGGACGTTGGTATCCTTGTCCTCGGAATCCTGTGTATGCGTGCCGGGATTTTGGATGATATGACCGAACTGATCCACGGGCACGTCGTCGATATCGACGTTAAAATTATCCTTGGCGGAATCGTAGAAATCCTGTTCGGAAACCTTTTCGTCATAATCCGCATCGTCCCAAGCCTTATAGAATTTCAGCTTGTCATAGGCAGACATTTCGTCCCAATATTTTGCAGCGTCCTCAGCCGTCGTAGGCGCGGAAACGCCATCAGGCAAGGAAGATTCGGTAAAATTCTTCCACGCTTCTTCCTCGGTGTTGAGGATACCGCTTGCCGATTTCGAGGAAACGGCAGTACCGGAGGACGAGGAGTTGGTCGATCTGCTCCAACCCGTGGGGGAAGTGACGATCAGATTTTTCCCGTCGTTCCAATTTACGAATTCGAAACTACCGTTTTTGATACGCGAGGAATCGGTTTGCGTCGCCGTGCTGCCCGAAGTCGAATCGTTCGGGGTTGAATCGCTGGGCTCGTCTTTACACGCAGCCAAAGCAGCAAAGCTGGACGTCATCATCATCGCCATAAGCAGTGCAAGAATTTTATTCTTGCGGTTTTTAAAACGAATTGCCATTATAACCACCTTAGGTTTAAAATTTGTTTTTAGGGGTAGCGATCCAAACGCGCAAAAGGGCATTATGGAATAATGCTACCACACTATTTTAATACAAATTCCAAATTGACGCAAGCATTTCCACCGTAAAAATACAGAAAAAGTTTTAATTTTCGAAATTTTTACGCAAAATATTTTGGGGCTTAAGGGAAAAAATGGATAAATCCAAGAAAAAGGAGGGCGGCAATGGATAAAGGCAAGGTAAAAAGCGCGTTATTCGGCGTGGGGATCGGCGCTGCAAACGCGGTGTTTGGCGGGGGCGGGGGTATGCTTGCCGTGCCGGCGCTGCGGCTGCTTGGGCACGGGGAAAAACAAGCGCACGCCACCGCTATTGCGGTGGTGCTGCCCGTTTCCGCCCTCTCCTTTTTGTGGTATTTTTTAGGGGGCGTGTACGACGTGAACGTGCTGATTCCCACCGCCTTAGGGACGGTGGCAGGCGGGCTGTTGGGCGCAAAGATTTTAGGTTTTTTGCCGCAGAAAGCGGTCAGCTACGTCTTTGCGGCGCTACAGGCGGCGGCGGGGCTGTGGATGCTGCTCGCGCCCTGATTTTTTAGGCGAAAACAGTGGTATTTTTTGATTTTTAAGGGGTAAAATGTCGTTTTTTATATTGATTTTGTTGGGTTTTTTAGGCGGGATTCCCGCAGGTATGGGCATGGGCGGCGGCACGGTGACCATTCCGCTGTTGAGGTTGCTGGGCGGCATTGAACAAAAGATCGCGCAGTCGGCAAATCTATTTTCCTTTCTTTTGATGGGTGTACCCGCGCTGCTTTCGCATAAAAAGAACGGGCTGCTTTCTTCGAAAGGGGTGGTGGCGTGCGCGCTGCCCGCTGCAATAGTTTCTCTGCCGGGGGTGTTTTTGGCGACCTACCTGCCCTCGAAAACGCTGGGAAAAGCGTTCGGGCTGTTTTTAATCGCGCTTGCCGTTTACACGGTGGTGAACAATTTGCAAGCAAAAAAGAGCGCAAAGGCTTGAAAATTTTTTAAAACTGTGGTATACTGAGGCGGTTTAAGGAAAGAAACGGAGAAAAAGCATGAAAAAATACCGCTGTATTTTATGGGATTTGGACGGTACGCTGACTCTTTCCCACCCTGGAATTTACAATTGTATGCGCTATGCGCTGGAACGGCTGGGCAAGCCTGCGCCCACAGAACAGCAGCTTAGGCTGTGCGTTGGACCGCCTCTTGATTGGAGTTTTGAAAAGGTGTTCGGCACTTCTGCCGAGGAGGCGCAGCGTGGGATCGTGTATTACCGCGAACGCTACGAAGTTGCGGGTTGGGCAGAAAACGACCCCGTAGAGGGCGCGTTAGAGGCGCTAAAAACGTTGCACGAGGCGGGGTATAAAATGACGCTGGCAACCTCAAAGCCCATGCATTTTGCTTGGCGAATTGTTGAAAAGTTCGGGTTTTTAAAATATCTTCTTTGCGAATACGAGCCGATGCGGGTAGGCTACGAGCCGAAAAAGACGGAGGTCATCGAAAAGGGAATTCGCCTGCTGGGGGCAAGGAAAGAGGAGTGCTTGATGGTGGGGGATAGAATGTACGATATTCTCGGCGCGCGGGAGGTCGGCGTAGACGTGGCGGCGTTGGACGTGGGCTATGCCCAAGAGGGGGAGTTTAAAACCTATCCGCCCGATGTGTATTTCAAGGATTTTTCAAGCTTCGTAAAAGCGATGCTTGCGGCGAGAAAATAAAAACGGAGCATCGAATAGACACAGAAAAAATGCAGAGCTATTGCTCTGCATTTTTTGCTACATAGTAAACGCGGCGCGGCAAGCGCGTGGCTTATAAAAAGGGTTCACCGATGAAAGAAACTTGCCTTCCCCTCAAGGGGAAGGTGTCAACGAAGTTGACGGATGAGGTGGTATAAAAAATAGGATTGCAAGCGATTGTTTTCCCAAAGGGAAGGTTTGTCGATATGACAAATCGCACAAAAAAAGTGCGAGAAATTGTCGAAAGTGAAAAAAAATTATAAAAACGGGCAAAAATTTTTCAAAAGGGTATAGACAAAACGAAATTTATATGGTAAACTATGGGAAACCATAATGGGGAAGTAGGGTTTGTCTTATAGACAAGCCGTCAAGGAATTTCCCGAAGTATCTAATAGGCGAAAAAATAGATAAAAGCATCTCGGCGTCGGCAGGGTCGACGGCGATAAGGACGAAATAAAGAGGTAGAAAAAAAGTGGAAAAAATCGGTATCATTGATTTGGGCTCGAATACCGCAAGGCTTGTGATCGTGGACATGTTTGCGGACGGACATTACATGGTGGTGGACGAGCTGAAGGAAAGCGTGCGTTTAGGGCAGGACATGGAACGCGACGGCTTTTTAAAGCCGCAGCGGGTGGCGGAAACGATACGCACCTTAAAAATGTTTAAGCGCCTTTGCGATGCCAGCAAGGTGGATAAAATCATTGCGGTGGGTACGGCTGCGGTCAGAAAGGCAAAAAACCAACGCTCGTTTTTGGATGAGATTCAGGCGACCTGCAATTTGCGTATTCGCGTGCTGTCGGAAGAGGAGGAGGCTACGCTGGTATATCGCGGCGTGATTAACTCGATGGATATTCCCAGAGGCTTGATCCTCGAAATTGGCGGCGGCAGCACGAAGATTGTGTATTACAACCGCAGGAACATGCTCAACTATGCAACGCTGCCTTTTGGCGCAGTGACGCTGACCGATCTGTTCGCAACGGACGAAGATCCCATGGTGGCAACCCAGCACGTAGAGGAATTTTTCACCGAGCAGTTAAAGCAGCTGCCTTGGCTGAAAGATGTTGACCCCGAAACGCAGATGATCGGCGTAGGCGGTTCGTTTAGAAACCTGTTCAAGATCCGCAAGTTGATCAAAAAGTATCCGCTGGACACCTTGCATAATTACAATATTGCGGTAGAGGATTTTGAAAACACGTATACGACCATTCGTTCCCTGGACGTAGAAAAGCGCAAAAAGATGAAGGGCTTATCCCCTGCAAGGGCGGATATTATGCCTGCGGCAATGGCGATCATTAAGGCGTTCACCTCGTACATGGGTATCGAAAATTTCACCATCGGCTCTTGTGGACTTAGGGAAGGCTTGATGATCAACCATGCAATGCCTATCACGCAGGAAAAGCCGATTTCCGACGTTTTGGGATACAGTTTATTAACCCTGATCAAGCATTACGGCTGCGATGAAAAGCATATTGAAAACACGGTGGCGCTGTCGGTGCAGCTGTTTAGGCAGCTGCGTGTGCTGCATAAGTTCCCTCGGCAGTATTTAAAGGTGTTAAAGATCGCTGCCAGCCTGCATGATTGCGGCGGCAAAATGCGTTATTACAATCATCAAAAGAACAGCTGGTTCGTCATCTTGAATTCCGCAATCTACGGCGCGACCCATCGTGAAATCGTGCTGGCTGCGTTTGTGGCGGGTTGCCAGAAGCGTGACGACGTGAACATGGTGGAATGGCAAAAATACAAGGATATCGTGCTGGAAGAAGATCTTGACGCGGTGAAAAAACTGGGCGTGCTGCTGCGGATAGCAGAGGCGTTGGACAGAAGCAGAGCCGGTCTGGTGACGGGCATCAATTGCGACGTACTTGGCGATTCCGTCATCATGAAAACGGAGGTTTCCGGCGACGCAACGTTAGAGCTGCGTGAGGCGGAAGGCGTGAACAACGAATTCAAAAAGGCGTTCCGAAAAAATCTTGAAATTCTGTAAAGGAAAACCGCCTTCGAAAGAGGGCGGGTTCTTTTTTTGGTGAACTATGCAGTGGATTTTGGCAAGTGCCTCTCCGCGACGGAGAGAGCTGTTGAAAAAGTTTTTTCCCGAATTTGCGGTAATTCCTGCAAAGGGAGAGGAAAAAGCGGCTGAGGGGCTTTGCCCACAGGACTTGGTGTGCGCGTTGGCAACGCAAAAAGCTGCGGAGGTGGCGGCGCTGCCCGAGGCAAACGGCAAAGCGGTGGTCGGTAGCGACACCGTGGTGGTGTACGGCGACGAGGTGCTGGGAAAACCCAAGGATGAGGCGGATGCAAAAAGGATGCTCTCCGCGCTTTCCGGGCGTATCCATCAGGTGTATACGGGTATTTGTATCCTCTTGCCAAACGGCGAACGGCTTGTAGCCGCCGACTGTACGGACGTGGAATTTGAAGACTTGGACGAACGGGCAATCGATGCGTATATCGCAACGGGCTCGCCGATGGATAAGGCGGGGGCGTACGGCATTCAGGACGGTGGCGTGGTGAAGAAAATTCACGGCAGCTATTCCAACGTGGTCGGGTTTCCGTGCGAATTGTTTGAAAAGCTGCTCAAAAGCATAAAATAACCGTACCAGGTACGCGTTGAACGGTATATATTTTACCACGGGGGAGTGGGAATTATGATAAAACTTGCAATCGATTTAGGCTCGTCGGTGACGAAGATTTACCGCGCGGACGCAAACAACGGCATCGCCTTGTTTGAACCCTCCTGCGTGGCGATCACGGGCGAGGAAGAAATGGTGTGCGCCATCGGCAAAGAGGCAAAGAGGCTGCTGGGCAAAACGACGGGCGGCACGCACATCGTATACCCGGTTTACGAGGGGGTCATTGCCCATCGCGAGCTGGCGGTGAAGATGCTAAAAGAATTTGTTGCGCGCGCAGAGCTGACGCCGTACGTTCGTAGAAGTGAAACGGTGTTTTCCGTGCCCTGCGGGATCGGGGACGAACAGCTTTCCGAATACCAAGCCTTGGCAAAGGAATGCGGTTTTAAAAAGGCGCATTTCGTCGAGGCGCCGTACTTGGCGGTGTTTGGCAGCGGTGTAGCGCTCTCTGACGAGCACCCGGTATTTACCATTGATATGGGCGCGGGGGTGACAAACATCGCGGTGGTATCCTTAGGCGGCATGAACGCAGGCATTTCAATCAACGTCGGCGGCAATGCCATGGATCTTTCCATTGCGGATAAGGTAGCGGAGGCAAAGGGCTTAAACATCGGCACGCTGACCTCGGAGAGAATCAAGAATGAAATCGGCTCTTTAAGCGAAAACGCCCGCGGCACGACGATTGCGGAAGGGAGCTCTGTGCAGACGTATATGCCTGCGTCCGTGTCCGTACACGCGCAAGAGATTGTGGGCTCGATCCGTATGTATATAGATAAGGTGTTGGAATATGCGCAGCTGGTGCTGAACCAACTGCCTGCCGAGGTAGCGGCAGACGTACACCGCAGTGGCGTTTTGCTGACGGGCGGCATCATGAAAATGCCCTATCTGCGAGAATATGTGGAAATGCATTTGGGTATGCCTGCGGCGGTGGCAGATTCCCCGCACTTTGCGGTAGCGCGCGGCGGCGGTGT
>JAZURU010000186.1:0-2645 GCA_045606365.1 Candidatus Scatosoma sp.
GCCTCCGACTTCCCCGTCTACGGAACAAAGCTGACGTTGATGCTGGCGGAAAATAAGCTGCAGGAAAACCGCGTGACGGGCGTAAAGCAGCGAGTTGTGCAAAGCGGCGACCGTATCAAGGCGGGTGCGTTTGAGGTGGAATTCGTGGGGGTAAACCACTCCATTTCGGGGGCGTGCGCTTTGGCGGTGCGGACTCCTTGCGGGCTGATTTATCACAGTGGCGATTTTAAAATCGATTTGACCCCCGTTGCGGGCGCGCCGATTGATTTGAAACGAATTGCCGAGCTGGGGCAGGAGGGGGTTCTTCTGTATATGGCAGAATCGACCAACATCGAACGCCCCGGGTACACCATGAGCGAAACGGTGGTGGGCAACACCTTAGACCATTTGTTTGCTGAACACACGAACAAACGGATTATCATTGCAACCTTTGCCTCCAACGTCCATCGGTTGCAGCAGATTATTGACTTGGCGGTGAAATACCGCAGAAAGGTGGCGCTTTCGGGGCGGAGCATGCTCCGCGTGACGGAGGCTGCGACAAAGATTGGGGAATTGAAGATTCCCGAAGGCGTTTTGGTGGATATCGAGCACACGAAAAACCTGTTCGATCGCGAGCTGGTAATCGTTTCCACGGGTTCGCAGGGCGAGCCGATGAGCGCGCTGACCCGTATGTCCATGGGGGAATACAACAAGGTGACGGTGGGCGCAAACGACGCCATCATCATTTCGGCAACGCCCATTCCCGGCAATGAAAAAATGGTGTACCGCGTGATCAATAACTTGTACAAGCTGGGGGCAACGGTCATCTACGAAAGCTTGGAAAAAATCCACGTTTCGGGGCATGCTTGTCAAGAGGAACACAAGATCTTGCACAATCTGTTAAAACCCAAATTCTTCATCCCCGTACACGGCGAATATCGGCACTTAAAGCGGCATGCCGACCTTGCGGAAGAGCTGGGTATGCCCGCGCAGAATATTCTAATCACTGAGATCGGGAACTGTGTAGAGCTGACGGACAGCTCGATCCGCTTTGGCGAAAGTATCCCCGCAGGCGCGATGCTGATCGACGGTGAGGCGGTGGAGGACGGCGCGAACGGTTCGGTTATTAAAGAACGTTTGAAGATGTCTTCCGACGGTATTTTTGCGGTGTCGATTGCCGTCACGGGCAATTACGTGGTGGGCGAGCCCGTCATCACCTCTATCGGCGTAGTGCTTTCCGATAATAAGTGCACTCTGCCGGAATTGATCGGGGTGGTGAAAAAGTCGATAGAAAATTATCAATATGAATATTCTTCTAAGGAAGAGCTGGCTGCCTACGTGCGAAAAAGCCTTAGGAATTATCTTTTCAAAAAGATGCGCGAGGCACCCATGGTGGTGGTCAGCGTATTAGAAGTGTAAAAAACGGTTGGAAATATACGAATGAACAAATACACGGCGTCGCTAGTAAAACTGAATATTGACCCTCGGATTGCCGCGCTTAGAAAAGCTGCATTAGAACGGGAAATTCCGGTGGCGGACGATGAAACCTTGCAGTTTTTATTGCTGACGGTTTCGGCGTTGCAGCCTAAGCGTATTTTGGAGATTGGCACGGCGGTGGGCTTATCGGGGGCGGCGATGCTGCTTGCCTGCCCTACGGCAAAGCTGACGACGATAGAGCTGGAAGAGGAACGCTACTTGGAGGCAAAAGAAAATTTTGCCGCGCTTGGCGTGCAGGAAAGGACGACGGCGCACCTTGGCGACGCAGGGGAGATCCTTGCGATGATGGACGGGGAATACGATTTCGTTTTTCTGGACGGACCGAAGGCGCAGTATGAAAAGTATCTGTTCGATTTGAAGCGCTTGATGAAAAAAGGGGCTACGCTGTTTGCCGACGACGTGCTTTTATACGGTTGGGTCAGCGGAGAGCAGCCCACGCCGCAAAAGCGGCATTCGATTGTAGACAAAATCCGTTCGTACCTACATACGGTGACGAACGATCCTGATTTTATTACGTCCGTTTTGGACGTGGGGGACGGCGTTGCGCTGTCCGTTTACGTGGGGGAGGAAGCATGAAAGCAGAATTACTTGCCCCCGCAGGGAGTTATGCAAAATTTTTGACGGCGCTGGAATTTGGCGCAGACGCGGTATACCTTGGCGGAAAGCATTTTTCGCTCCGCACCTTTGCCGATAACTTTACGGAACAGGAACTTTGCTCTGCCGTCCGTTTGGCGCACGAAAAGGGCAAAAAGGTGTATATCACGGCGAATATCTTTGCGAAAAACTCTGATTTTCCTGCGTTAGAGGGATATTTTAAGAGCCTCGAACAGATAGGCGTAGATGCCGTCATTGTCAGCGACCCTGGCGTTGTGGCTTTTGTAAAAGAGGTTGCGCCCACCCTCGATATCCACCTTTCCACGCAAGCAAATACCGTAAACAAATACGCCGTGCGCTTTTGGAAGGAACAGGGGGTTTCCCGTGTAATTTTGGCAAGGGAGCTTTCGCTTGCGGAAATCAAGGAAATCCACGATTTCGTACCCGACGTCGAATTAGAGGCGTTTGTCCACGGCGCAATGTGTATATCGTACAGCGGCAGGTGCTTGCTTTCCGATTATTTGGACGGCAGATGTTCCAACCGTGGCGCGTGCGTACAGGCGTGCCGTTGGCGG
>JAZURU010000187.1:0-1671 GCA_045606365.1 Candidatus Scatosoma sp.
CCGTCTGCGATCCTACTTTCCCCGAAAGGGCTAAGGCGCAGGGAGGCGGCGTGATTTTGGGCGGCAGCAACTACGGTCAGGGCTCGTCGAGAGAGCATGCGGCGCTCGTTCCCCTGTATCTGGGGATCAAAGCGGTGGTGGCAAAGAGCTTTGCCCGTATCCACGTGGCAAATCTGATCAATTTTGGCATTGTGCCGATGACCTTACAAAACCCCGACGATTACCAGTTGTTTGAGCAGGGTGATCAGATCGAGATCAAGGATTTTGCGGAGGCGGTTGCGGGTAAGACGGAGGCGACCCTCGTCAACAAAACGACGGGCAAAACGGCTACGCTGCAGCTGGCGTATTCGGCGCGGCAGAGGGAAATTCTACTTGCTGGCGGTACGCTCGGCCGTTTCAAACCAAATTAAACCAGGTTTTGACGGCGAAAAATCCCTAAACTGTGCAGGATTTCCGCTTGCAATACGGACGGTATTCCTTCACGAAAATCCTTTCATTTAAGGCGTTTTGCGCTCGTGAAAACTGCGAAGCATCTTAAAATAGGGATTTTTTGATGGATTTGGGCGGTGGCGACCGCCGCCGTATTGACATACTGCAAGGGCGTAAGCGCCCTAAGGCGCAAAAAATAACATTTTAAGGCTGGTTCAATTTGATTTGAAACGGCCGATTACACCAAACAAAGCAAGGAATAAGACGAGGAGAAAAAGAATATGGAAAACTACGAAGCGCAATTACAGCAGGCTTGCGAAAAATTTAAAAAGGTGCTGGAGGGTCAGCTGAAAAGGGTAGAGATGATGAAAGCGCAGGGCGATTTTGTCGATTATGCGGCTCTGCCCTGTATTCGCATCGGCGTATGCGGCGGCGACGGCATTGGCCCGACGATCACCGCGCAGGCAAGAAGAGTGCTGGAATTTATCCTTGCCGACTTAAAGGCAGAGGGTAAGGTGGAATTTATCGACATCGACGGTTTGACGATTGAAAACCGTATCGCGCATATGCAGGCAATCCCCGATGACGTGATGGCGCAGCTGAAAAGCTGCCACATCATCTTGAAAGGGCCTACCACCACTCCGCAAAAGGGGGACGGTATGCCCAACATTGAAAGCGCGAACGTAGCAATGCGAAAGGCGCTGGATCTGTTTGCGAACATTCGCCCCGTAAAGGTACCCGAAGAGGGGATCAATTGGACGATCTTCCGCGAAAATACGGAGGGCGGCTATGCGGTCGGTTCGCAGGGCTTTAACGTGACGGAGGATTTGGCGGTGGACTTTACCATCACCACCAAGCAAGGTTCGGACAGAATCGCCCGCCTTGCCTACGATTACGCGCGGAAGAACAACCTTGGCAGAGTGTCCTTGGTGACGAAAGCAAACGTCATTAAAACCACGGACGGCAACTTTTTGGAGGATTGCCACAAGGTTGCGGCGCTCTATCCCGAGATCACGACGGACGAATGGTACGCCGACATCATGACGGCAAAGCTGGTGGACCAAAAACGCCGCAAGGATTTCAAGGTGTTGCTTTTGCCCAACCTTTATGGTGACATCATTTCGGATGAGGCGGCAGAATTTCAAGGCGGCGTTGGCACGGCGGGCTGCGCGAACATCGGTAAAAAGTACGCAATGTTCGAGGCGATCCAAAGTCGGAGGCCAAGCGGTCTTAGGAAGACAA
>JAZURU010000188.1:0-1881 GCA_045606365.1 Candidatus Scatosoma sp.
TCTTCCTAAGACCGCTTGGCCTCCGACTTGCCCTAACCTTACGTCGTTTCCGTGACGTCGTATAAAAACCACTGATACAACGAGGAATACGCCTCGCACAGATAGCTGGGCGCGATCGGATCGTTCTTAAACGCCTCAAACCGTTCGTTAGGGTCGTCATAGGTTCTAACGTAATATTCCTTCACCAGCGTTGCGCGGTCAACGACGGACAGCGAATAATCGACGGTATACCCCGCCGAGCTATTTTGCTGTTGCCCGCTGTATTGCAGATAAAACAGCAATCCGTCGCGCAGCATTTCGACCTCCGCTTCGTAGGTTGCCTGCAGGGCGTCGCAAAGCTTTTGCCATATCTCCGAACGGAAAATCCCCGCTTTTACCAAGCGGTATTTCTCCGACAGCTTTTTCTCTTCCAGCTTGCGCTCCAATCTATTTTTCGCGGTCTGCACTCTACGCACCTCCAACAGCTGTTCGCTGTTCAACTTCGCAAACTGCTCCTCGGTATAATTAATTACGTCAATGGTCATTTTTCACCTCCGAGTTCGTTATATTCCACGTCGATTTTTCTGACGTTTGCATACCCCTTAAAGACAATGCTGAAATCGAACGTCTTTCCCTTGACCCCAGCCAGCACCTCTACGCCCTGCTCAGAAAGGGGCACCAGCATTTTCATCTCGTACCTGCCTGCCCCAAATGACAATTCCACCGCGCCACTTCCGTACAAAATCAGCTTACGCACCAGCTTTTCTTTCTCGTCCTTAACGGCAACGTTTTTGGCGACAAATTGCGCCGTAGCGTCTCTTGGCAAAAAGCCCTTTTCTACCATGCGACAAATGTAATGGTCCTTTTCCACCACCACCGTTCCATCGTTATCCGTCAGCCCGTACACTTGGTAGGAATAATGTTTACTGCCGTCCTCTGCCTCGACGACCAGCACTTTTTTTTCGTCGGACAAGAAGTATCTTTCCCCATCGGCAGCCGCATTGACGTTATCAAAGCAAAAATCCGTCGGCACACCCTCCGTCAGCTTTTCAAAGCGATTTCCGTCCAAGCGGTAAATCTCCCCTCCCTCCGTCAAAAAGAGGACGTATCTTCCGCACCTTGCCGCTGAATTTCGAACGATTCTAGATCCGCGATAATCCATGGGCTCCACACGGAACTCATCTGCCGCCCCCGCCGCATAGAACCGCAAAACGGTATTTCTTTTAAACAGCAAAATGGTATCCTGATAGACGACCAGCTGCAAAATTCCGCCTTCACCTTCCCAAATATCAATTTTTCCACCGCCGTAAGCGCTGGACGAAAAATTGTCAAAATCCCCCGCGTCGGAATAGCGCACTCCGCGATTGGAGGAGAAAAACACCCGATCGTGGAACACGCATAACGCATAATGATTTCTCTTTTTTATGGCAGCTTGGGACGAAATGCAATTGTTAATCCGATGCAAGGTAGACTTTGAGGCCAAGTAGAAATCCTTTTGTCCATTTTCAAAGGGCAGCGGGCAGAGCGCGCTTTCCCTGCCAGGCATCTTGTCCATTCGTTCAAAAGCTCTAAGGCTTTCGCTGTATCCGTAAAGATAGCCGTCGTCCGCAATCATCGCCCCCATGTAATGCCTATCGTATGTCGTTGTATCATCGTAATACATCAGCTTGATCTTTTGGGCAATCGGCTCTGCATACAGCTTTTTCCCGTCGTAATCATAGATATATTCCAGCCCAAGGCAACGCTTCAGCGCCCCCTTTACACAGCGACAATTTTTGCTCTCCGTCGCTACCATGGTCGCGCCCAAAGGCTGTTTCAACGCACACCTGTCCCCCTCGGACAGCGCAAAATCGGTAAAAGAAAATACCTTTTTCGTCATACCCAGCACCTCACTTTCACGCT
>JAZURU010000189.1:0-2108 GCA_045606365.1 Candidatus Scatosoma sp.
CCTTATCATATTAGGTAGCCGCCTTGGAGTCGTTAGACACCGAGGCGGTTATCTTTTTCAAGTTGGATATCCAAAAGAAAAAGGATTTACAAGCGTACTTGTAAATCCTTTTTTGCGTACTGCCTTTTTTAGCGATAGCAAACTGCACCGAAGCAAGACGAAAGCAATTTCCTCTCACCTCCTTCAAGAACGATAAAATAGAGCAGGCTTCAAGCAAGACAAGGCGCGCGAGGCTTTTCGACGGGAGCGTACTTGCCGTACGTAGGCAAGGCGCACGGAAGAACAACACAGCATATCGCCGTAGACCCTTCATTTTTTAAAACGGCGGAGTTGCGAGCAGTTCTAGAAGTGGGAGTACCGTTGCAGGGAGCGTACTAGCTGTACGTGACCAAGAAAAAACGCCGTGCAACACAGTATTGCACAGCATGCGCCCAACCAAACCGCCAAAAAAAGAAGCAAGACGCACGCAAGACAAGGCGCGCGGTGGCTTTTTCGCAGGGAGCGTACTAGCTGTACGTGACCAAGAAAAAACGCCGTGCAACGAAGTATTGCACAGCGTATTCTTCTTTTTTTATTTTTTGAGGGCGACGACGCGGTGTATAGGCAACCCACTTTCCACCCATTTGCGTTCGTATTCGGTGACGATATTCCACTCGGGGTTTCCATTTTCATGGAGGTCATAGGTAAGCTCGGTCAGCTCCAAGCCCGCCGCGCGATACTCTTCCAAGGAAAAGTCAAAAAAATCCCGATTGTCCGTTTTTTGAATAATTTTCCCGCCGTCCTTTAACAGTTTTTTATAGGTTTCCAAAAACCCGCGGTGGGTCAAGCGCTGAGTGACATAGCCAAGCTTAGGCAGGGGGGTGGAAAAGTTCAAATAGATATTTTCCACGCTATGTTCGGGAATATAGCAAGGCAAACATTCAGCGCGGATATTCAAAAACCGCACGTTTTCCGCGCCATATTTTTCGGCGTTTTCCATGGCAGAAATCACCACGTTGCTCACCATTTCAACGCCGATATAATTGCGGTCCGGATTGCGTTTTGCCAATTCGCAAAGAAAGCCACCCTTACCGCAACCGATTTCGATATCGACGGGGTTATCATTCCCGAATACATCCTTATAATCGACTAAAGCGCGGTAATTTTCAGCAGCCTCTTTCATATTGAGGATCCCGCCTGCGCCGCGGGCGAGCAGCCATTTTTGGGTTGCACACATGCGCTCGTCAAAGTGGCGTTTCTTTCGCATTCTCTGCGCCATACTTATTTCCTCCCCGTACTACCAAAGCCGCCCTCACCTCGTACGGTATCGGACAATGTGTCGCATTCAAAATATTCCGCGCGCAAAAAAGGCGCCACCACCAGCTGTGCAATCCGTTCCAAAGGCTCTACGGTCTGCGGCTGGTTCGAATGGTTATGCAGTGCCACCATGACTTCCCCGCGATAATCGGCGTCCACCACGCCCACCTTATTCGCAGGGGCGAGCCCACGCTTTGCGGCAAGTCCGCTTCTGGCGTAAATCAGCCCAGCAAATCCTTCAGGAATTTCCAATGCCAGCCCAGTTTTTATTAGTTTCGTTTCCCCGGGTAAGATTTCCACGGGGGCGTCCAAAACGGCATACAGATCCGCCCCAGCGGCGTAATCCGAACCGTAAGCAGGCAGTACGGCGCGTGCGTCCAATTTTTTCACAGCGATCTTCGGCATAGTAAAAGCACCTCACGAAATATCTATCTAAGGACAAGTATACCAAACGCCGCAAAAAAAAGCAAGTCTTTCTTCCTCTCTTTTACAATTTCTCCCGTACGGTGGCTATATCGAGCGAATTGATTTTCGGGAAAAATCGTGCATCGCATTTTTGCAAATGCGTGAATTGCGATGTCGTCGCATAAATTGCAAGGCTCCGCCTTGCGTTGTGGAAAAATTTTAAATACTTCCACAACGTTTGCTGCAGGAAACAATTCACGTTTTGTTTAACAAACATTTCACGCCGCAGGCAATTCGCGCGGCGATAGCCACAATTCACTCTTCCGTAGGGGCAAGCATTACTCGCCCGCCCCACCAAAAAAACACAGCCCTACCCTTACGTCGTTTAAGTCGGATCGTAGCCATGT
>JAZURU010000190.1:0-1525 GCA_045606365.1 Candidatus Scatosoma sp.
CGATAGAATATTCTGCGGAAATCCATCGGAAGCTGAAAAAAACAGCATTTTCCGAAAACTTACATAAAAGGAAAGGATGCACGAAAATGATCTAGTCTACTGAAGTGCAGCATATGTGCCCCGTTGCCAAGGGTGCATATCATGGCCCTGCCCCTATTCCTCAGGAGGGCAAGTGGACGCAGGCCAAGGAAATCAGCGACATCAGCGGTTTTACCCACGGTGTGGGTTGGTGCGCTCCTCAGCAGGGCGCCTGCAAGCTGACGCTGAATGTCAAAGATGGTATCATCGAAGAAGCTCTGGTCGAAACCCTCGGCTGCAGCGGCATGACCCATTCCGCTGCTATGGCTGCGGAAATTCTGCCCGGCAAAACCCCTTTGGAAGCGTTGAATACCGACCTTGTTTGCGACGCAATCAACACCGCGATGAGAGAGTTGTTCCTCCAAATCGTATACGGTAGATCGCAGTCTGCATTCTCTGACGACGGTTTGGTTATCGGCGCAGGCTTGGAAGATCTTGGTAAGGGGCACCGTTCGCAGGTTGGTACGATGTACTCGACCCTGCAAAAGGGGGTTAGATACCTGGAAATGGCAGAAGGCTACGTCACCCGCCTTGCGCTGGATAAGGATAACGAAGTAATCGGCTACGAATTCGTTTCCCTTGGTAAGATGACGGACTTCATCAAAAAGGGTATGGAACCTAACGAAGCATATGCAAAGGCTATGGGTCATTACGGTAGATTCACGGCAGAACAGGGCGCGGTGAAATTCATCGACCCTCGTAAGGAATAATCAAGGAGGACAAGCAAATGGCATTATTTGAAGGTTATGAAAGAAGAATTGATAAAATCAATGGCGTTTTGAAAGAATACGGCATTTCCTCCGTTGAAGAATGTAGAGATATCTGCCTTGCAAAGGGCGTAGATTGCGATAAAATTGTACGCGCAGGTCAGCCTATCTGCTTTGAGAATGCAGTTTGGGCGTACACCGTAGGCAGCGCAATTGCAATCAAGAAAGGTTGTACGAAGGCATCCGACGCAGCGGCTGCGATCGGTATTGGCTTGCAAGCGTTCTGTATCCCTGGTTCGGTTGCACAGAACCGTTTGGTTGGTCTTGGTCACGGCAACTTGGGGGCAAAATTGCTTTCGGATGAAACGGAATGTTTCTGTTTCCTTGCAGGTCACGAATCTTTCGCTGCAGCAGAAGGTGCAATTTCCATTGCGTTGAACGCAAACAAGGTAAGAAAACAGCCCTTGCGCGTTATTTTGAACGGTCTTGGCAAGGACGCAGCGTATATCATTTCCCGTATCAACGGCTTTACGTTTGTGGAAACGAAGTTTGATCCCGCAACGGAAACGGTGGAAGTCGTTTACGAAAAGGCGTTCTCCGAGGGGGATAGAGCGAAAGTTAAATGCTACGGCGCGGACTCCGTACCCGAGGGCGTTGCCATCATGAAACTTGAAAACGTCGGCGTTTCCATTACTGGGAACTCGACCAACCCCACCCGTTTCCAGCACCCCGTTGCAGGT
>JAZURU010000191.1:0-8168 GCA_045606365.1 Candidatus Scatosoma sp.
ATATTTTCCAGATCCTCCGCCCTTTCAATCTTGCTGGTGGCATGCGGCATAAAGGCGGATTGCAAATCGTCACGAGCAATCCCGCAGCCGTTATCCACCACGCGGATCAGCTGCTTGCCGCCCTTTTCGATGCTGATGGAAATTTCCGTCGCGCCTGCGTCGATTGCATTTTCCACCAGCTCCTTTACCACGGAATACGGACGGTCGACGACCTCGCCTGCAGCAATTCGATTGTACACCTTTGCGGGCAATATGTTGATTTTTGCCATATTAGTTCTCCGTGTTTACTTTCTCTTTCAAATCGCTGAGCAGCAGCAAAGCCTGCATCGGGGATAACGTATTGAGGTCGGTATCCTGCAAAATTTTTTCCACCTCACACAGCTCGCGTTCGGTCGGTTCGTTCTCCACCAGCTCTAATACGCTGCCGCCCTTTGTAATATCTTTCTTTTCCAGCGCCTTTAAGATCGCCTTTGCTCTGTTCGTGATTTCTTTCGGTACACCCGCCAACGAGGCGACCTCGATGCCAAAGCTGCGGTTTGCCCCGCCTTTTACAATCTTTCTTAAAAAGACCACCGCGCCGTTTAATTCACGCACCGTCACCTTGTAATTTTTCACCCCGTCCATGCTACTTTCCAGCTGCGTCAGCTCATGATAATGGGTGGCAAACAACGTTTTCGCACGGATTTTTTCCGCCAAAAATTCAATCACCGACCATGCAATGGATAAGCCGTCGAAGGTGCTTGTACCTCTGCCGACCTCGTCCAAAATCAGCAAGCTGTCCGCCGTGGCATTTAAAAGAATGGAAGCAACCTCCGTCATTTCCACCATAAAGGTACTCTGATCAAAGATGAGGTTATCGCTTGCACCCACACGGGTGAAAATACGGTCGATGATCGGAATCTGCGCCGATTTTGCAGGCACAAAGCTGCCCACGTGCGCCAGCAATGCAATCAACGCCACCTGCCGCATATACGTACTTTTACCCGCCATGTTCGGGCCTGTGATGATTGCACAGCGGTTGTCCTCGTTATCCAAAAGAGTGTCGTTGGGTACAAAGCGTTCTTTCGATACCGCCTCGACAACGGGATGCCTGCCCTCGGTGATCACCATGGGTGCGCCAGCCCCTTTTATTTCGGGACAAACGTATTTGCGCTCTTTGGCTACCGTCGCAAACGAAACCAAGCAATCGAGCAGCGCAATCGCCGACGAGATCGTTTTCAGCTCTTCAATGCGATGGAATAATACGCCCATTAGCTCGTCGTACAGCTTTGCCTCTAAGCGCAGCGCGCGATCCTTGCTGGTCATGATTTTTTCTTCTAAAATTTTCAGCTCTTCGGTGATGTACCGTTCCCCCGTCGTCAGGGTCTGTTTGCGGATATACTCCGCCGGAGCTTGATCCTTAAACGAGTTTGTAATTTCAATATAATACCCAAAGACCTTATTATACCCGATCTTTAAGGTCTTGATGCCCGTGCGTTCGCGTTCGGACGCCTCCATATCCAAAATAATTTGGTGGCTATCGCGGGCAATTTCCCGCAGCTCGTCCAGCTCGGCACAATAGCCCGCACGGATATATCCGCCATCCTTCATAAGGGCGGGCGGTTCGGGCGTGATCGCCACCGACAATAAATCGGCAAGCTCTTTCATATCCAAAATGCCGTCGTATACGTCCTTCAAAATGGAGGAAACGAACCCAATCAGCTGGAATTTTAGCGTGGGCAACGCATTCAGCGACGCAGCAAGCGCCACACAGTCCCTCGGCATAAAATTGCCGTTGGAAATTTTACCCGACAGACGCTCTACGTCCTTGACCTCACGCAGCGTATCTGCAATGGTCATGCGGACGACCGACGCATTATACAGCTCTTTTACCCCCTCTTGGCGGTAGACGATCTCGTCCACGTTTTTCAAAGGAGAGAGCAGCATGTTGTGCAGCAGCCTTGCGCCCATAGCCGTCTTAGTCTTGTCCACCACCCATAAAAGCGAACCGTATTTCTTGTTTTCAGCGTTGCTACGCACCAGCTCTAAATTGCGAGCCGCAATGCTGTCGATTACCATAAAACGATCGCGGTTAATGAGCTTGATTGAATTGAGGTTGGTCAAAGCGTGCTTTTGCGTTTCACGCAGATATTCCACCAAGGCGCCCGCCGCAGAAACGACCCCCTCCTTTGCCGCAATGCCGTACGCCGCCAACGACGCCGCGCCAAGCTGCGTAAGCAAGTTCTTTTCCGCATGCTTGACGTTAAACGCCCACGGCAGATAGCAGGAAAACGGGGGCAAAAGCCCATGTTTGACCTCTTTAAAGCCCTTGGACGCAAGCACCGCCTCGTCGTTGCAGATGATCTCTACCGCGCCGATCTTCATCAGGTGCCCTACGACCTCTTCCATGCTCTTTTCGCCGAAAAATTCCTGCGCGCAAAATTCGCCCGTCGTGATGTCCGTCCACGCCACGGCGGCTTGGTCGCCCTCCTTATAAACACAGGCGATATAGTTATTCACCTTTTCATCCAGCATCGTTTCGTCGATCAGCGTGCCCGCGGAAACCACGCGAATCACGTCCCGTTCCACCAAGCCTTTGCCCGGCTTTGGTTCGGTTAGCTGCTCGCAGATCGCTACCTTTTCGCCTGCCGACACCAGCTTTGCGATATACGTATCCGCCGCATGAAACGGAATCCCACACATCGGCGCGCGCTCTTCCAGCCCACAATCTCTGCCCGTCAGCGTAAGATCCAAAATCTTCGATACCTTGACGGCATCGTCAAAAAACATCTCGTAAAAATCCCCCAAACGATAGAAAAGCACCGCGTCGGGATATTTTTCCTTGACGGAAAGATAATGTTGCATCATTTGTGAAAGTGCCATAGTCCACCTAACCTTTTTTATTCCTCTACCTTCTCTCCGTACAGAGAAATGCCGTTTGCCTTTTCGATTTTTAAACGGACGAAGTTGCCCACTTCGTCTTGTTCGCTGGGGAAATATCCCATGCGCCCAAATTCGTCGCGTCCAAGGTACAGCTTTTTCTTCGCGTCATAGCCCTCGCAAAGAATTTCCACCTCTCTGCCTACGTATTTTTCCGATTTTGCCCTTGTCAAGGAGTTCACCAGCCCAACAAGACGCATGATCCTATCCTTTTGTACCTCCTCGGGAATCTGGTTTTCCATCTCTGCCGCCTTTGTGCCTTGCCGCTTGGAATAAACGAACGTGAACGCCGAGGCGTAATTCGCCCTACGCACCAAATCCTCGGTAAGCAGGTAATCCTGCTCCGTTTCCCCAGGGAAACCCACAATGATGTCCGTGGTCACCTCTGCCTCGGGAAAATAGCGGCGCAGCATTTCGATCTCTTCCAAGTATTTTTCCCGTGTGTAGCGGCGGTTCATCGCTTTTAATACGGCGTTTGAACCGCTTTGCACGGGCAGGTGCACCAGCCGCATAATCTTGCGGTGCTTTTGCATCACCTTTACCACGTCCTCGTTGAAATCCTTGGGGTGGCTGGTCATAAATCGAAGACGGAATTTTCCCTCAATCGACGCCACCATGTCCAAAAGCTGGGCAAAGCTGACCCCCAGCCCGTCCGTTCCATAGGAATTGACGTTCTGACCCAGCAGCGTAATTTCTTTGTAGCCCTCCGCCACCAGCCTTTTCACCTCAGCAACGATGTGTTCGGGCTTTCTGGAACGCTCTCTGCCGCGAACGTACGGCACGATGCAGTACGAGCAGAAATTGTTGCAGCCGTACATGATATTCACCCAAGCATTGGGATAGCTGGTGCGGTACGCGCCGTCAAATTCTACGACCTCGCCCTCTTTTTCTCGAATGCGAATTACCTTTTTCTTGCCTGCAAGCTTTTCCTTGATTAAATCGCCAAACTCCTCGAGGTTCAACGTGCCAAACATAACGTCGATGAACGGAAACTTTTCCTTTAAAACGTCCGTCTTTCCCTTTTCTTGAGTCATACAGCCTCCCACCGCAATGATGAGGCTGGGGTTGTCCTTTTTCAGTTGCTTTAATGCGCCTATGTTTCCAAACGCATGGTTTTCTGCGTTTTCGCGAATACAGCAGGTGTTGAACACGATGATGTCCGCATCTGCCTCCCTCTCGGTGGCGACGTACCCCATCTGCTGCAAGATCCCTGCAATCTTTTCCGATTCGTGCAAGTTCATTTGGCAACCGTATGTGATGATCTTGTATTTCTTTTCCATGGTTCTTCCCGATATTAGCAACCGTCCTCTCCCGCCTAAAAATGGGCAGAATGACCGATTGTGCATACTATTTGATCATATTATACTCTTTTTTAAAGACTTTATCAAGTCTTTCACCGATTTTTCAGCCATTTTTCTTCATAAAAACGCAAAAAAGACGAATACTTTATTACGATGAAGATTTTTCGTAAAATTTTGCTGGCGCTCTTTGGCGGGTTTTTGGCGTGCGCCATCGCTTTTTTGGGTTATTATTTAATCGCCACAAAAGGCGTGCGCCTTGACGAAAACAAGCTGCTTTTGCCCGATACACAAATCCTGATATACGACAATGCAGATCAAAAGATCCCCTCTTCCCTCTCCTTTTCGCGGCGGAACGTTGTGGCGATCGACAGCCTGCCCAAACACCTACCCGCTGCCTTTGTGTGCACTGAGGACAAGCGTTTTTATCGGCACGGCGGCTTTGATTTTATCGGAGTGGCGCGGGCAACCGTGCAAAATTTGAAAAGCCGACGTTTTTCGCAAGGCGCGTCCACCATTTCACAACAGCTAATTAAAAATACGCATTTGACCTTGGATAAGACGGTCAGCCGCAAGCTGAAAGAATGGAAGTTGACACGACAGCTGGAAAGAAAGTATTCCAAAGCCGAAATTTTGGAAACGTATTTAAACACCATTTACTTTGGGCACAGCTGCTACGGCGTTGCAGACGCGGCAGAATTTTATTTTGGGAAACAAGCCGCCGAGCTGAATGCCGCAGAAAGCGCTTTGCTGGCAGGTTTAGTCAAAGCCCCAAACCATTACTCTCCTTTTAAAAACGCCGAAAAAGCGCTAAAACGCAGAAACACCGTTTTAAAGCTGATGTTGGAACAAAACGCTTTGACAAAAAACGCCTATGAAACTGCACTCAACGCGCCCCTGCCTACCGCAAATGCAAAAACCAACGCCCGATCCTACGCACATTTTGCCATTGAAGAAATGGATCAAATCCTGGAAAATTTAGGGGGTACGGCTACGGGAAAAATCGAGCTGTTTACCTATTTACAGCCCCGCGTACAAACCCTGTTGCAAACGCAGGCATCCGCAGCCGATTGCGACAAAACCTACGTCGTCCTTGATAATGAAACCCGAGGGGTTGCAGGATACGTATCCTCGATTTCCATGGCAAAAAGACTGCCCGGGTCTTTGATAAAGCCACTCCTCGTCTACGCCCCTGCTTTTGAAGAGGGTATCTCTTCGCCCGCTAACCACGTATTGGACGAACGAACGGACTTTGGCGGCTATTCGCCCAAAAATTACGGCGATGAATATTTCGGCTACGTCAGCGCAAGAGAGGCAATCGCCAAAAGCTTGAACGTGCCCGCAGTAAAAACCCTAAATGCGCTCTCCCTCGAAAAAGCAAGCGCATACGCGGAAAAAATGGAGCTTTCCGTTTCTCAAAAGGATCGCACGCTTGCCCTTGCCTTGGGGGGAATGGAGCACGGATATCCCTTTATTAAGCTGGTGGACGGATATACCACCTTTGCTTGTGACGGAAAATTTGCCCCTAGCCGATTTATCCGCGAAATTAAACTGAACGGGAACACGGTGTACCGCCGCGAATGTACGGAAAGGGTAGCCTTTTCGCCCGAAACAGCGTATTTGATCACCGACACCTTAAAAACCGCCGTAAAAGACGGCACAGCAAAGCGTTTGCGCGCCCTGCCCTTTCCCGTAGCCGCAAAAACAGGCACGGTAGGCATCGGCAGCAACAACACCGACGCCTACACCGTTGCGTATACCACCCAACACACCGTGGGCGTATGGGTAGGCAACGCCAACAATGCCCCCATTCAAACAACGGGTGGGGGCTTGCCCTGCGAGGTTTGTAGGCAGATTTTAGATGGACTGTACAAGGAGGATTATCCCGACGATTTCGACAGACCCACCTCCGTTGAAAATCTGTCGCTGGATCTATACGCTTACGAGCGCGAACATCGGCTGTTGCTTGCCGATCCTACCTCCCCCATTCGATTACAAAAAACAGAATTGTTTGCCACCAGGTATGCGCCGAAAGAGATTTCCTCCCGATTTTCTAGCCCTGAAATTCCCGCCCCGAAAATATCGTACGACGGCGAGAAAATTCGCATTTTCTTTGAAACCCCGCCCCCCAATTTTTATCGATATGAGATCATAAAAAAAGCGAACGGCAAGCAAACCGTCGCTTATGAAGGCAATTGTATAATGGAATTTGTCGATAGACAGCTTAGCCCCAGCACCGCCTATCAATACGCCGTAATACCTTATTATAATCACGCGCGCGGAAAGCCTGTTTCTCTGCCGATTGTTTTCACTGCGGCGAAAAATGCACCGCCAATCGCCAACACACCTTGGTGGGAGGAATAGTTCCACCCCCGTTTGAAACGGCTACCGCTTAGAAAGGTTGGACAGGATATAAGCAAGATCGTCGCTTTGAATGGTCGTCTTAGCTACGGACGCGTTTGATAATCGCTCTGCCTTGCGGCGTATATAGCCTTCATCAATCGCTTTAGGCAGACCAAGTAGGCGCATGAAATTTTCTCGGTAGATTTTATCGCGCAAGCGTTTGTCAAGCTTGACGCCAAAAAACTCACCGTCTAAATACCGATGCTGCGTATCCGTTTCCAAAAATTGACGAAGAAATTTCGGGCGACGCATAAACGATTCTTCCCAGCGTTCATCCTTGGGAAAGGCGTAAAAATCCGTTCCGTACAAGATTCTATCTTGATATTTTTGCCAAAACGGCAGCCAACGCCCCCATTCCGTTTGCATGCGGATGCACTGTTCGCCGCCAGGCGTAGTATCCAGCCATGTGTTTGGATAGGCCATAAACTTTTGCGCCATAGGCAGGTCGTCACTCATAAATCCAAAATGTGCAAGAATCAGCGTCAGCCTTGGAAAGCGCTCCATCACGCGGAATACCTGCGCTAAAATCTCCGCTTTTGTAGGATAGGAAGAATCGTATACGCGCCCCGCCTGAACAGCGTCTGCGCTTGCCGTTGCCAAATCCCAATTTTCCGTGGGATTCGCCGCATGCATCAAGATCGGGTAGCCGTTTTCTTCCATGAAAGCATAAAAGGAGTTGTATACGTCGCTGTCAATGGGTAAACCCCAATTTTTGATAAGCGATGGATACCCCTCTAACATTTTGATGCCGTCAAATCCAACAGCCATATATTTTTTTGCCTGCGACAAAAAGCTTTCCGCCGCCCCATTTTCATTATGATGACTTTCGGGATGTTCCAAGCCTGCAAATGCATACGCATTAGGCGAAAACGCCCGTTTTAAGTATAAACCCTTTAGGTTCTGCATGGAATCAAAAAGAACCCCGTCGCCTTTTGCGTGATGCGGCAAGCTTAAAAAGCACCCCTTTTTTGTATCGGTATGGGCAAATTCTTGCTCAAAAATGTCCACCGTTTCCCGCAACGGAATTTCAAAGGTATAATGTATATGAAGATCGAATACGCTTTCCATATTTCCCTCTAAATGAATTTTTATCATTATAATAAAATCCTTTTGTTTTGTCAATATAAAATTAAAAAACGGTCATTTTATGATAAAAAACTGCGGCAATAACGATTTATTCAATCATTTTTTAATTTCTCTTGTGCTCGGTATACGCAAACGCTTGACCTATGCGTTTGCTCATCTCGTCCCTACAAGGCATTATTAACGCCTTGCATAACGGGCAACTCGTCCCTCAAATCCGCCTAGACTTTCACTAAAAAAATACGCCCACCCTTCATGGGTGGACGTATTTTTGGAGCTACTAGGCGGATTTGTTCCTTTAGCGGAGACGCCCCGCTACGACGTTATCAACGTCGTCCTTTGCCGCTTGCTAATCCTTTTTCAGCTACCGTACGGCAAAGCGTTTTGCTCCCGCAAAACGGCTCCCACCCTCAAATCCGCCTAGACTTTCACTAAAAAAATACGCCCACCCTTCATGGGTGGACG
>JAZURU010000192.1:0-2418 GCA_045606365.1 Candidatus Scatosoma sp.
ATCCCAGCCGTTCTTGTCGCTGACGCGCTTGATCGAATTATACAAATCGCCGTAGGATTTATACCAAACGTTCTTCGGCTCGTCTGCAAGGCACACACCGTAAACGCCAGGATAGTCTGCATACAAGGAAAGCAGCCTTTCTACCTCGGCATCCAGCTCTTCAATCGTGTCGAATTGATCGTCCGCCTCGCCAATTAAGCCCTCTGCCTCTCGCTGGCCGTCCGTTAAATCGGGGGTAGCGTCTCTGTCCGGCTCGTTCAAGCCCAGCCAAGAAAGCTGTTCGTCGTACAGAATGGTTCTGTCCATGCCGATAGCAACCAGCTTATCAATCTCTGCTTTTGCAAAAGCCCAGCTTTCCTCACGATTCGGCTCGCCACGCTGCGCCGCAGTTTCCTCGTCGGGAATTTTAAAGGTGGATTGCGGATAGAACATCGTCATACCGACGTCCTTATACAATTGATATTGCTCCGTCGTTAAAAACGATTCCCCCGTGTAATAGGGCACTTTGTCGATGGTGTACCACCCGTCGTGCGCCGAATGGTAGCCAAAATATTCAAATTGATGGTTATAGCCCGAATAATCGGGAATCTGATCCTCAGGCAAGCCCTGCTGACAGCCCGTCGCCAAAAGCGCGGACGAGAGCATCATAACCGAAAGAAAAAGATGTTTGATTCTTTTCATAATCACTCCAAAAAAATCCTTTTCCATCGGCTGCCCGTAAATTGGGCAGCCGACAGATTGCTTTTTTCGCTAAAAATTGTCTGTATTTTTGCTGATTTGCGCCAAGCAAAATCAATTTGCCTTAGGCGTGTGTTTCGCCACAACCTCTGCATACGTGCCGCTTTCTACAATCGGCAGAGTGTCCAACGTACAGGTTGTGCCAAATTTACCGTACAGGACGATAGAGCCGGAAAGCCCCTCAAGGGTCATATTGTTAACAGCATCATTCTGACCGTTAAAGAAGTTCCATGACGTTTGAGAAACCTCTTCCACCACCTTACCGTTCGTCAAATCATACAGGCAGTATTTCAGCGTGAAATTAGACCCGCCGTTTTCAATACCCATGATGATTCTGTACTGCGTGTTGTCTACAAGATTCTCTCTTGCAAGCTTTGCCTCGAAATCGGAGAGCATATTGCCGCCGTGAGGCGCAGCTGCCGCTGAAAAATATGCGCCAAAAGGTCCCGAAACGCCAACCTTCGTGTTGTACGCTTGCGCCTCACCCTTCGTACCGTCCCATAAAGTAATACCGCTGGCAACCACGATACCCTGCTTGCCTTCTGCATAATACATCGAATCGTTATAATTCTTCGCAAAGAAGGCAACTTCGGGCATATTCTTACCTGTGAAATCGAATACTATGTAGTCGTTAAACGTATAGTTGCCGTCCAAGCCAAGATATGCCTGTCTGACGTACCCGCCGTTGTTTTGACCTATGGTATAGTTCGCGCCGCCGCCAATTTCTCCTGCGCTAAGCACCACGTTCGTACCGTTGGTGGTCACTTTATTCATCTGTATGCCTTCTCTGGGGGTAGCAACCAGCGTCAACGTATATACGGTGTCCGCCGTAATTTTGCCCAACGCCTTATCCCATGCGTACGAATAATTAAACAAAGCATCCTGCGTCTTTTCGGGGGTAGGCAACGCCTCATCATAGGAAACGGTTTCGCCAAATGCAACGTCCTCTACCGTTTTCAGCGTTTTGCCTTCTGCGTCCTTGAAGGTGACGGTGTAGGTTTTATCGCTGTTCAAGCCGTTTGCAACGTTTTGAAGCGTGGTATCCTCAAACACGCCGTGAATCTTGTCAATCGTCGTGGTAGTGCCAAAGTGTCCGTACAGAACGATCGAGCCTTGCAACGATTGATCCCTGCTTTCGCCCTCTTTTACAAAGCCATCCGTAAAGAAATTGTACGTTTGCGCCGAATAGCTTTCTACCTCTTGACCCGTAGTAAGGTCGTATAAGGAATATACAACCTTGACGCTGACGTTATTATTGCCGCTTTCAATACCCATAACCACACGGTATTGCTTGCCGTCCTCAAGGTTGGCTCTGCCCAGCGCAACGTCCGCATTCGACTTGGAGCAGAGAGTGCCATCGAAACCAAGCACGCCGTTCTTGCCTGAATTCAGCGTATTGTTCAGCATATAAGGTCCGCACACCAGCAAGCCCTTACCGCCGTAAACGTCCTTGCTATCATTACTTTCGGTATACAGGTTGCCTTGATAATCGGTTAAGCCCGTCGTTACCACCAAGCCGTATTTACCACCGTTTTGGTAATACATAGACTCGTTATAATTCTTCGCAAAGAACGCAACGGTGGGCATATTCTTGCCCGTAAAGTCAAACGCGATATAATCGTTAAAGCTATAGTTGCCGTCAAACGCAAGATAGCCCTGATTTACCGTACCAAGCACGGG
>JAZURU010000193.1:0-1804 GCA_045606365.1 Candidatus Scatosoma sp.
GGTGGCGTTAAATAGTAAAAAACATCGGGCTTGGCGGTTTCGCCAAGCCCGTAAGCTGACACGACTTGAACCATTTAGGTTTTAACGGCGAGAAATCCCTATACTAAAGCAGGATTTCCTCTTGCAATACGGGCAGTATTACCGCGCGAAAATCCTTTCATTTAAGAAATTTCGCGCTCGTGAAAACTGCGTAGCATCTTAAAATAGTGATTTTGCGATGAATTTAGGCGGAGGCGACCGCCGCCGTATCGACATACTGCAAGGGCGCAACCGTCTTAAAGGCGCGCAAAATAACATTTTAAGACTGAAAGGTTCAAGTCGTGTCAGCTTAGGGAGTACATGATGGCAGAAAAAAAGAACTACTATGAAATTCTCGGCGTGCAGCGCGGGGCAAGTGCGGACGAAATCAAGTCGGCATACCGCAAGTTGGCGATGAAATACCACCCTGACAGAAATCAGGGCAGCGAAGAGGCTGCCGAGAAATTTAAAGAGATCAACGAGGCGAACGAAACCCTTTCCGACCCCGAAAAACGCAAGCAATACGATTTCGAGCTGGATCATCCCGGCATGGGCGGCGGTGGCGGCTTTGGCGGTTTCGGTGGCTTTGAGGGTGGTTTTTCGGATATTTTCGAAGGGATCTTCGGCGGCGGCTTCGGCGGCTTTGGCGGCGGTAGAGCTGCGCGGCAGACGGTGGGCGCCAAGGTGCAGGTAGAGATGCCGCTTAGCTTTATGGACGCTGCAAAGGGTTGTAGAAAGACCTTTCGCTATAAGCGCAACGCCAGCTGCGAATGCTGCAACGGCACGGGCGCAAAGGGGGGTACGGAGTTTTCCAGCTGTTCGCATTGCGGCGGTACGGGCACGGTAAAAACCGTTCGCAACACCGTCTTTGGCAGAACGATCCAGCAAGGACCCTGCCCCGATTGCGGCGGCAAAGGGAAGATTATCAAGGAAAAATGTCCCGATTGCCGCGGCAGAGGGATCGTTTCCAAGGAAGAGGAGCTTTCTATCAACATTCCCGCAGGCGCGGACACGGGCAGCTATATGCGCTTTGAAAGAAAGGGGCACGCGGCAGAGGGCGGCGGCGTTGCGGGCGATTTGATCGTGTCCTTCCGCGTGGAGGAACACAAGCTGTTCACCCGCGACCAGTTCGATTTGCACGTGGATTTGCCCATTTCCTTCCTGACGGCGTCGCTGGGTGGCAAGGTGAAAGTGCCGACCTTGGACGATACCGTTGAATATACCATTCCCGAGGGTACGCAAAGCGGCGAAATTTTCCGTATTCGCGGCAAGGGGATCAAGACCTCGCGCGGGGCAGGGAATTTATACTTACACGTGATTGTGGAGGTGCCCAAGCTTTCGCGCGACCAGAAAAAACAGCTGGAAAAGGTGTTTGGCGGCATCGGGCTGAAACAGCAGGAGCAGATGAAAAAATACGCCGACAATATGGAGGCGCTGTACGGTGAAAAACCGTATTGATCGACGGATAAAGGCAAAAAACAGAGCAGTAGCTCTGTTTTTTTGTATAACGGACCAAAGCAATAGAATTTGCGTCAAGATTTTCGCGGATTGCTATTGCGCGGCTCGAAAAAATATGCTATACTATTGATACCAAATAATACGGAGAACTCTTTATGCCAAAAAAAAGAAACAGCATTTTACATACGATGTGCGCGTTTGCGGCGGCTGCGGGGCTTTGTTTTTTGACGGCGAGCAACGGCGTTTTTGCCCATGCCGAGACGGCGGGTTGCACTGTGCCTACAGTGCGTATCACGCGCACGGAAAGCGATTACAATGCCTTTTTTAA
>JAZURU010000194.1:0-4933 GCA_045606365.1 Candidatus Scatosoma sp.
GTCTTAACCGCTTGACCAACGGGCCATATTCTGTTTTCAAATAGAACTTCCGTCTAAACCTTGTATACTATATCATCTTTTTTCTTTCTTGTCAATAAAATATCACCGTTTTTTTACAAAAAATGTCGAAAAGCGGTGAAAGTTTTTTAGGTATTTCATGACTGCAACAGGAAAGCCTTTCTTATACCACGTTGTAGAATTTTTCAAAACGAGCTGCAGTTCTGTCGTTCATGCCGGTAAAATCCAGCTGCTTTCCTTGTGCGGTGAATTTCTTATCTGCTGCGTGCAGCTTTTCCAACGCCGTTTCGTCTACGCGTTCTACCTCGGTGAAGTCTACGCAAACCCAATTTTCGCTTTCAAACTCCTTGCCGATTGCGTCGATCAGCTTGTTGGCGTTTAAAAAGTATAAAGTACCCTTTACGGACAAAGAGAGGGGGGCAGGTACGCATTCATTGCCTTTTTCAGCCTTTGCCTCAGGCGCAATTCGTTCGATTTTTACGCCTTTTTTCAGGTTTTGGATATTCAGAAGAAAGGTGATGGCAACGCCGCCCAAAACGCCGTAGGTCAGGTCGAAAACGACGGTCAGGACAAAGGTGATTGCCAAAATGATGGCGTCACGCACGCCGAACGTAGCCAGCTTGGCAAAGAGGGGGAAACGGCTCATATTGATGGCAACGGAAATTAGGATTGCAGAGAATACCGTAAGCGGAATATATTGCAAAACCCCCATCAAGGCAAAGTACATGATCAGCAAAAACACCGCGTGAAAGACCCCTGCCAACGGGCTTTTCGCGCCGTTTTCAATGTTTGCCGCCGTCCTTGCAATCGCGCCCGTGGCAGGCAGACCGCCCAGCAGTGAAGAACCGATATTTGCAACCCCTTGCCCGATCAGTTCTTGGTTGGCGTCAAAGCTTGTGCCCGTCATGCCTGCCGCAACGGTGGCGGATAGAAGGCTCTCGATTGCGCACAAAAACGCAATAACCAGCGAGGGGACGATCAACTCTGCAAAATTCACATTGGCAATTCCGCTGAAATCGACGGGGAAAAAGCCTGCTTTTACCTCGCCGTACGCGGAACCGATTGTTTCAATGCTTGCGCCAGCCACTCCGTTTAACAGTAAGGTTGCGCCCGTGCATACGATCAGCGCCACAAACGCCGCGGGGATCTTCTTGCTGAGCTTGGGCAGCAAGATCACGCAAAGCAGCCCCAGCAGCCCCACGCCGAAGGTCGCAAGGTCGAAAGTTTGGATATTTTCGATGTAGGAAATGATTTTATGTATCGCTTCGGTGGGCGCTGCGCCGTCCAGCCCGCAAAAGTTTTTAATCTGCCCGATCAAGAGGGTCACGCCGATGCCCGTCGTGAAACCGATAGTGATGGGGTAGGGAAAGAACTTCATGACGTTGCCCGCCTTTATAAGGCCCATGAGGATCAAGATCACGCCCGCCATAATTCCTGCCAGCGCCAGACCCAAAACGCCGATGGTGCTGAAATATCCGAACAATATCACGACGAATGCCGCGGTAGGTCCGCCGATTTGGTGCTTGCTGCCGCCCAAGGCAGAGATCAAGAACCCCGCCACGATGGCAGTGATTAAGCCGTATTGTATCCCGTTTGCGGACACCGTTTTATCCACCGAATCCAGCCCAAGGGCGATGGAAAGGGGGAGAGCGATGATGGCGACCATCAAACCTGCCATAAGGTCGTGCAGCAGGTCGTTTTTTTTATAGCCCTTAAAGGAAAGTAAAAGCTGAGGTTTCATAAGCGCTCCTATTTTGTTGGGTGAGCCGTTCCATTTCGGCTGAGCGGCTAAGCGGTTTTTATTATAACACCGTGGGCGAAGAAAGGCAAGTGTTTTTCCGTTTCTTGATAAAAATTATAGCGGAGTTATCTTCGCAGTTATACTTGGATAAAACAAAACGGACCACCGCTTTAGTGGTCTGTTTTGTTTGGCTGGGGCGAAGTTTTATTGATGCCTAAGGCATCAAAGCGTCGTCAGCAAGGTGGTGCAGATAACTTGTTTTGGCTGCCGCGCGCTTGCTTCCTAGCCCGCCCACCCGAAAGGTCGGGGTTCTTGCCCTTCGCCCACAATGCACAAAAAAAGGCATACCCGATGATATGCCTTTTTTGTGGCTGGGGCGAAGTTTTATTGATGCCTAAAGCATTAAAGCGTCGTCAGCAAGGTGGCGCAGATAACTCGTTTTGGCTGCCGCGCGCTTGCTTCCTAGCCCGCCCACCCGAAAGGTCGGGGTTCTCGCCCTTCGCCCACAATGCACGAAAAAAGGCATACCCGATGATATGCCTTTTTTGTGGCTGGGGCGAAGTGATTCGAACACCCGAATGACGGAGTCAGAGTCCGTTGCCTTACCGCTTGGCGACGCCCCATTATGTTTTGTGAATGCGTTTCTTCACATACTTTACTTGCGTTATTTTAACAAATTTTTTTGCCTTTTGCAAGCGTTTTTACACCCCTTTTCAAAATTTTTTTAAAGTTTTTCTTCCCGCTATCCGTCAAATACACTTTTTTGAGGAAAATTTGTTCAAAGTCTTGACTTGCGCCATAAAAACATTGTATAATATATAATGAAAATTGTTGCTTTTTTCAACAAGGAGAAATAAAATGATAAAAAGTAAAATTTGCGATTTGCTGGGCATCCAATATCCCGTTTTTCAAGGCGGCATGGCTTGGGTGGCGGACGCAGATTTGGCGGCGGCAGTTTCCGAGGCAGGGGGGCTTGGAATCATCGCGGGTATGAACAGCAACGCGGAACAGTTGCGCGCAGAGATTCGTAAACTCCGTCAAAAGACCTCGAAACCCTTTGGCGTGAACGTGATGTTGATGAGCCCGTATGCTGCAGAGGTCGCAGACGTGATTATTGAGGAAAAAGTACCCGTCGTTACGACGGGCGCGGGCAATCCCTTGCCCTTTATGAAAAAGTGGACGGAGGCGGGCGTGAAGGTTATCCCCGTGGTGGCGTCTGTTTCGTTGGCGAAGATGGTGGCAAAGCGCGGCGCAACGGCGGTGGTTGCCGAAGGCGGCGAATCGGGCGGGCATATCGGTGAGGCGAATACCATGCCCCTCGTTCCGCAGGTTGTAGACGCGTTGGAAATCCCCGTCATCGCGGCAGGCGGTATCGCCGACGGCAGAGGTATGGCGGCGGCATTCATGCTGGGGGCTGAGGGGGTGCAGATGGGCACTCGGTTCCTCGTCGCCAAGGAATGCAACGTGCATCAGGTGTATAAAGATCGCGTAATCAAAGCGGGGGATATCGCCACGGTGGTCAACGGCAGGCGAATCGGACATCCTGCCAGGGCGTTGAAGAATCCGTTCACGCAGTCGTTTGCCGCGCTGGAAAAATCTGCGGATGCGACGGATGAGGAATTGACGGCGTTTGGCACGGGCGCGTTGCGAAAAGCGGTGCAAGAGGGGGATTGGGAAAACGGTTCTTTCCTGTGCGGGCAGGTCGCAGGTCTGGTGCAAAAGGAACAGACGTGTAAGGAGATCCTTGAAGAGATCGTTGCTGAAACGGAGGCGATCTTGCTGGGCGCAGCGAATCGAATTACCGAGGTGAAGGCATGAAATTAAATCGCGAACAAATTCAAGAGCTGATTCCCCATCGGGGGCCTATGCTGCTGGTGGACGAAATCGAGCAAAACGACGACGGCACGGTGACGGGCAGATATACGGTGCGTGGCGACGAGTTCTTTTTACAGGGGCATTTCCCTGGCAATCCCGTTGTTCCCGGTGTAATCCTTTGCGAGATGGCGGGGCAATCGGGCTGCCTTTTGATGGCGGAAAAGGTAAAGGGCAAGCTGACCCTGTACGCGGGCATGAATAACGTGAAATTCAAAACACCCGTATATCCTGGGGATACGGTGGAATTTCGCTGTGAATTCATCCGCAACATCGGCCCGTTCTATTTC
Source organism: Candidatus Scatosoma sp. (assembly GCA_045606365.1). Lineage (GTDB taxonomy): Bacteria > Bacillota > Clostridia > Christensenellales > Borkfalkiaceae > Scatosoma. The sequence continues at coordinate 3,922 of JAZURU010000194.1, forward strand.
ATGAAGGCTGAGGGCAAAAAGGGGGATAGCGTGGTGCTGAAAGGGGAGTTTTCCTTTGCGCTGCTCGCCCCTGAAAAGGCAAAACAAACGAAGTAAACGAATGCAGCGCATTTTGGCTGCTTGTATAAAAACTTGGAGAAAAAATTATGTATCAATTATTTTGCGATTCGAACTGTGAACTTTGGCACACGACGGTAAAGGAACTGGGGCTGAACGTGATCCGTATGCCCTATCTTTTAGACGGAGAAGAGCTGTTCTACGACATGGGCGAAAACACCGATTTGAAGGCGTTTTTCGATAAGATGCGCGCTGGCTCTGCGCCCAAGACGTCAGCTTTGAACGAGTACGCATATACCCAATATTTCGAACCGATTTTGGCAAGAGGGGAGGATATTTATTATATCACCTTTTCCCACCAGATGAGCGGTACTTTCCAATCGATGAAGGCGGCAATTGCGGCGTTGAAGGAAAAATATCCTGAACGTGAAATCCGCTACAAGGACACGAAAATGATTTCCTTGGGCAGCGGGTTCGTTGCTTATTACGGCGCTCTGAAATACAAAGAGGGTGCGACGATGGACGAAATGGACGCATACCTGGATACCCTGATCCCGAACGTTGCCGTCTATTTTGTGGTGGACGATTTGACCTATTTGCACCGTGGCGGCAGGGTTTCCGGCGTTTCCAAGGTCATCGGTAATATGCTGGGAATCAAGCCTATTTTGTACTTTAACGAGGAAGGAAAAATTATCAACATTGATAAGGTGAAAGGCAAGAAAAAGGCGCTGGCAAAGCTGATAGAATTTGTTCGCACGAAGGGCAGCGAGCTGGATAAATATAAGATGTATATTTTGGAGGCGGATTGCCGCCCCGAGGCAGAGGCGTTCGCGCAGCAGTTGAGAGATAATTTCGGGGATTTGGATATCGTAATTCAGACGGTAGGTCCTGTTATTGGCGCGCATTGCGGCCCTGGTACGATCGGTTTGATTTTCCATGCAAAGGAAAAATAATT
>JAZURU010000195.1:0-3044 GCA_045606365.1 Candidatus Scatosoma sp.
GTCCTGATGATTTTGGGCGCGGTGGGCTTTATGGTTGGCGCAGGCGGCAGCGCATTGATCGGAAAAAATCTCGGCAAAGGCAAGGTGGAAAAAGCCAACCGCATTTTCTCGCTGTTTGTATATATGACGGTGGTTGTTGGCATCGCTTTGGCGGTGTTGGCAATTTTGTTTTTGCGCCCGATCGTACAATGGCTGGGCGCGGAGGGGCAGATGCTGGAGGATTGCGTGCTGTATGGCAGAATCATTCTTTTGGCACTGCCTGCACAGATGCTGCAATTCGAATTTCAAAGCTTTTTCGTTACGGCGGAAAAGCCGAAGCTGGGGCTGTGGTTTACGCTGTCATCGGGCTTTACCAACATGATTTTGGATGCGTTGCTGGTTGCCGTATTTCCCTGCGGCTTGGCGGGCGCGGCGATTGCAACCGCTGCCAGCCAGCTGGTGGGCGGCGTTTTACCGCTGGTGTACTTCTTCCGCCCGAACAATTCCTCGTTGCTCCATTTGGGAAAAACGAGCTTTGACGGCAAGTCGATCCTAAAAGCGTTGGGGAACGGCTCTTCCGAGTTTTTGTCCAACGTGGCGATGTCGGTGGTATCCATGCTGTACAATATGCAGCTGATGGAATACGCGGACGAACCTGGCGTTGCCGCCTACGGGGTGTTAATGTACGTGAATTTCACCTTTTTATCCTGTCTGATCGGTTATTCGGTGGGGATTGCGCCCGTGGTTAGCTATCATTACGGCGCAAAGTCGCAGGAAGAATTGAAAAACGTCTTTCAAAAGAGCCTAATGGTGGTGGCGGTAATGTCGGTATGTATGCTTGGGGCGGCGCTTGCCTTGGCTGTACCCGTGTCCAAGATGTTCGTTGGGTATAATCCGGAGTTGGAGCAGATGACCGTACGCGGCTTTTTCATCTTCTCGTTCGGGTTCTTGTTTGCAGGGATCAGCATTTTCGCCTCGTCCTTTTTTACGGCGCTGAACAACGGCTTGGTGTCCGCAATCATTTCCTTTTTGCGTACGCTCGTATTTCAGGTGGCGGCGGTGCTCTTATTGCCTCTTATATTCGAACGGCTTGGCGGCGATCCCTTAGACGGAATTTGGCTGTCGATCGTGGTGGCGGAGGTGGTAGCCGCGGTGGTATCCGTGGTGTTCCTTTTCATAAAGCAAAAAAAATACGGCTATTAAAAAGCCGAGCAGAATGTGATTTTAAACGAAGTGCGTAAATAAAGCGTTGTTTGGGTGGGCTATTAAAATCCCCTCGCGAAGAGATCCTTCGGTTGCGCTCAGGATGACTAATGGTTGCATTAAAATCGTTTTCTAAGACGGATAACAAGCATAGATCGTTATTGTGGGAAAGGGTTTCTCTTAATAAAAAGCTCCCGATCGAGGGAGCTTTTTTATGATTCCATTTGTTCAAGTTCTATCAGCGTAATCAAATTGCAAAGTATTAAGTAATCTCGTTGGTTTAAATTTTGCATACGACGAGCCAAACAAATGTATTTTTCTTCGGGAAGATCCTCGAACATAGCTCGCGGTGAAATATGCAAAAGATCGCACATGGAAAAGAAATAGTCTACTTTCAGAGGAGTGCGACCCTTTTCAATTGCACAAACTTGTTGCCCCGTTATGCCCAGTGCGCTACCCATTTTTCGCAAAGATACTTTTTGCCGGATTCTTTCATCACGCAATTTTTTTAATAGAGTTTCATATTTCATCGTTGGTATACCTGCCTTATTTTTATTTTAATACATGCAATACATGTAAGTCAAGTATAAATACATGCATTCCGTGTAAAATAGAAAAGAGGGAAAGATATGATTACCACGATAGAGATTTCAAAAAAGCTTGCCGAGGCGATTCGCCAAAGCGGTTTCACGCAAAAAGAGATTGCAGATAAAATAGGTGTAAGGCAACAGCAAATATCCAGCTATTTAAATGGAAAAACGCTGCCTGCCTTAGATACTTTATCGCGGCTGTGTACGGTGTTAGATTTGGATTCAAACGAAATTCTTTGTGTAGAACGCTCAAAAGAATATTAAAAAACTATGGGGGAGAACCACGGGAGTTCTCCTTTTTCATTAAGATATAGTCTATTATATTATGACTAACGGTAATATGTCAAGCATAATTATGTCTATTGGTAATAAAATATGGATAAGAGGTGTGCTATGACTACGATGGAACAAATCCGAAACGCATTGACGGAAGCGTTAAAACAACATTCGTTTACGCAAGCAGAGCTTGCGGAAAAGATAGGCGTCACGCAATCCATGATTTCCCACTATGTTAGCGGAAGGAAAATGCCTGCGTTAGATACCCTTTCAAGGCTTTGTGCCGTTTTGGATCTGGACGCAAACGAAATTCTTTGTGTAGAACGTCCGAAAATGTATTAAAAAAGCTCCCGATCGAGGGAGCTTTTTCTATGCAATTTCCACTACGGTTAAAATGCCGTTTTCCACGCGAAATTTTACGTTGTATTCCCCGTACGCCATGCCGTAGACGCGCTGTGGTTCGTCTTGGTAAGAGGGACGGGGATCTTCTGCAAGGCACGCCGTTAAGCCTGCCAGCTTTTCCGCGGGAAGCTTGTCCTTAATTCCTGTCGCAAAACACACCGTCAGCTGCTTTTCAGCAACGCCGTCTGCATAGCCGCCAACCGCGCCCACAATGCAATCGGCGTGGGGCAGGTATGGCTTGACGTCCAAAATCGGCGTTCCGTTTAATAGATCTGCGCCGCCGACAACCAGACAAACGCCGCGTTCGGTTTTTTCCACCGACAGCAGCTTTACTACGCTAAGCCCGATGCCGTTGGGGCGAAAGGGAGAACGACTGGCGAATACCCCCACGCGAGTGTTGCCGCCAAGGCGGGGCGGGCGCACCGTGGCGTGAAAGTCTGCGATTTTTGCCTCCGAAAAATCAAACAGCAGCCAAAGATGCGAAAAACCCTCAATCCCCTTGAACGCCTCTTCTGCGCCAAAGGGTGGGTAAAAATAGACGCGGCTGATCACCGCCTCTGCCTTGCCGCTTTGGCGGGGGATGCCGAACTTTTC
>JAZURU010000196.1:0-7730 GCA_045606365.1 Candidatus Scatosoma sp.
ATAAGGAAGCGACGCAGTACGTTAACTCGATTGCGTATGCGACGAACTTCCCTTACAACACCTTGAAAAAGTGGATGGATATGTGCGACGACGCGTTGGCGGCAATCGACGATTACCGCACGAGCGATCCCGAGCTTTACAGCCGCTTGAAGAACCACATCGACGCAGAATGGATCTTCCCTGCATACGCAACGTTGCAGCTGCGTTCGACGTCCTTGACGAGTGAAGCGCTCAGTGCGTTGAAGATGCGTTTCAAGGAAACGGGGCTTCGCTTGGGGATGACGCAAACGAAGGAAATTGAGGCGACCGGCACGTTTACCGCATACCTCAATTCTCTGTAAGAACAAAGCGGGAGGTTGAAAATGAAAAGTTTTTTCAAAAAACATTATAAAAAATGTATGCTCGCTTTGCTGGCAACCGCATGCTTGCTGCCCCTGGGGGCATGTAATCCCGATGACGGAGGCTCTGTGCCCCCTGACAATGGGGCGCAGGAGGTTGTGCTGAATACCGAAAAGCTGAATATGATGCTCGGCGACGAGGTTTGGTTGAAGGCGAGCTACGAGGCGACGGCTGGCCAGACCCTCAGCTGGGTTTCCAGCAACCCTGCGGTGGCTACCGTGGGACAGGACGGTAAGATTTCTGCGATGGGCGTGGGGGATGCAACCATTACCGCAACGTACGCAGACGGCTCGGCAACGTGCAGCGTTTCCGTTGGTACGGACGGCTATTTGCCGATGATGCGCTTGGAAGGTATCAATGAGGAAAATGAAGTCGTCAGCGTCAGCTTGGTAGACGAGCTGAATGTAGAACCCCAGGTCGAATTTAACGGTAAGACGTTTACGGACGGCACCTGGACGTATACCTTGGCCGATCCCACGTTGGGCGAGGTGCAAGGCGGTAAATTCATTCCCGCAAAAACGGGGGAAACCGAGCTGACCATTGTGGGTACTTGGCGTGGCATTCAAAGTGATACGTTGGTCAAGACGGTGAACCTTAAAGTGGTAAACTCTACCACGGTGGTCGTCAACGGCGGCTTGACCAGCGCCGTGCGCCTGTATACGGCGGCGGAACATGGCGGAAAATCCTACGATACCAGCATGCCTTTCGTTGTATCCGTGCAGGAAAATGGAAAGGATCGCCCTGTGGAAGTTTTTGTGGAAACGGGCGAGGAGGTTGTGGAATACAACGCTGCCACCGAAACGGTGAAGGCGCTGACCTACGGCGAGGCGGAAATCGCCATTTACTTCCGTTCGACGGACGGTGAGGATAACCTCGTGAAAATCCCCGTCGTGGTAGAAAGACCGCTGGCAACCTATGCGGAAACGGTGAAATTCTTCTCGGCGATGGACGGCGACTTGGACGTAGACGCAATTTTTGCAGGCGCTGCGGACAAGACGATTGTGCACGCATATCAAAATGGTACCGATCAAGGCGATATCGAGCTCACGGTAGAGGATAACAAGTTGCTTGGTGCAGAAACGCTTAGCACGGGCGTGACGAACACGCAATTTATCGTGTATAACCAAACGGTGGGTTATATCCTCGACGTAGAGGCGTATACAAAGGTCGTCAAGACCGAGCAGGATTTGCGCCTTTTGAACAGCAATCAAAGCGGCTCTTTCGTTTTAAACGGCGACGTGGAATGTAGCGGCGCATGGACGAACGCGGGTACGTTTACGGGTACGTTCGACGGCAACGGCTACGCGATCAAAAACTATAACAGCAACGAACGCAACGGCTTATTCGGTAAGATCGGCGAAGGTGCGGTGATCAAAAACCTTGCGATTACGAATGCGAGCATGACGTATTATTCGGCGTCGGTGCTTGCTGCAGGCTCGGCTTCGTCCTACTACATTCCTGCAAGAATTGAAAACGTATACGTGCAGGTGACAAAATCGACCAGCTCCCGTCCCTCGGCATTGCTGTGGGAAAGAGGGCCTTGGGATACGATTCAAAACGTGATCGTCGACGTGTCGCAGCTGAATATTGCCACCCTTGCAACGAACAAGTATCAGGCGGACGAAACGACCCCTAGCGGCAATTGTCACGGTGCGTTGTTTGCCTCGGATACGTGGGGCATGCGCGATAGAAGCGCTGACGCAATCGCCAAAAACGAGGGCGGCAACACCTGGAAACGGAATGAAAGCGGGATCATGGGCGTATACGTCATTGCGCCTGCAGGCACGCCGATGGCGCGCAACGTAGGCTATTGGAACGCCAACTACGGTGATTTCACGGCTACCATGTGGGCGAGCAACGAAGGCATCGAGGCAGACCCTAACAATCGTGTGTTCGTGTATTCGGGCGTTAAGCGTTTCGATTCCTATCTGACGATGTCCTCGAATATCAACAAGGTCGGCACGGACGACGCGTACTGGGCGGTGAACGCGCAGGGCGTGGAATGGATGGGCGAGCTGCCTGAAGTCGAGGCGGTGGAATACGAAAAGACGATCACCTTCTTCTCGGCAGCGGACGGCGATCTGCCCGTGGCAGAAATTTTCGGTTCGGCAGACGCGGTGATCATCGAGGCATACCAGAACGGCGCGCCCTTGTCGGTTGTGAACAACAAGGTGCTTGGCGTGGCTACCTTGCGCGATCAGGTGACCAAAACGCAGATCACGGTCGTCAGCTCGACGGCGGCGTACATTTTGAACCTCGAAGCGTATACCAAGGTCATCGACGAAGAGAGCGACCTTGCCGTATTTAACGTTTCGACGAACAACGTGGACGGCTACTACGTTTTGAAAGGGGACGTGGAATGTACGGGCGAAACGCTGTGGACCAACCATTTCGGTACGGCGGCAACCAACGACCTGTTCTATTTCAACGGTATTTTGGACGGAAACGGGCATGCGATTCGCGGCTTGAAGGTGGGCAATAACGGTCTGTTCGGCGTCTTGGGCGCAAACGCGATTATTCGCAATATCGCGTTTACCGACGTGACGCTTTCGGGTACGGACGCATGGAAGTATTCGTGTACGTTGGCGCACAGCTCGATTGCCTCGACAGGCAGCGGCTCGGCAATTGAAAACGTGTATATCCATATCAAGGATTTCCGTACCGTGAATTCGGGCAACCGTACTGCAGGCTTGATGTTCATATACAACAAAGATATTAAGATCAATAACGTAGTGATGGTCATTGATTCCAAGAATTTGACCACCGATCCCGAATACGGCTACGGCGCATTGTTTGAACATGACAGAATAAAGGGCACGGCACCGAACATGACGAACGTATACGTCGTATCGGCGGTGATGCCGATGTCGATGCACGTTCAAAAGGACGCTGCTCAGCCGGAAAATGCAGCCTTGTATGCGGGCAACGATAAGGATACCGCAGGCAAAATCGAAAAGGCAGTGATGATCTATTATACGGGCGTAAAACGTTATGACGATTTGGCAGGGCTTTCGGATGCGGTTTCGCAGGTTGGCAACTGGTCGGTATCGGCAAACGGTATTGCTTGGACGGCGATCGCTGAATAATGGAAAGGAAAGCCAAGCGGGCGTAAAAGTCTGCTTGGCAATCTCCGTTTTAATATAGAACGGCGATTGGGAGCATACGCAAACGGATAGGCTGTGGAAGAATATATGAGATTGATCAAAAAAGCCGTTGGTCACAATGCATTTTTCCACGTACGAAATGCGGTTTGCGTGATAAAATAAAAAACAAATAAAGGGAGGAATCCAAGTATGAAGAAGAAACTTTTGGCGATTTTCGGCGCGATTGCTTCTTTGGCATTGCTTGCCGGCTGTCAGACGACGGAAGAGCCTCAGCACACGCATACGTGGGCTACGGAGTGGACGACGGACGGTACGCACCATTGGAAGGAATGTACGGACGAAAGCTGTGAAGAAGTCCATGAAAAGACGGCGCACAGCGGCGGCACGGCAACCTGCGTAGCGGAAAAGGAATGCGAGGCGTGCGGTGAAGCCTACGGCGAAAAAGCAGAGCACGTTTGGGATGACGTTTGCGACACCGAATGTAATACCGAGGGTTGCGGCGAAACCAGAACGGTAAGCCACGTTTATGATTCTGTTTGCGACGGCGAATGTAATACCGAGGGCTGCGGCGAAACCAGAACCCCCGAAGCGCACGCTTGGACGAACGTTTGCGATACCGCTTGCGATAACGAGGGCTGCCAAGAAACCAGAACGGTAGAGCACGTTTGGGATAACGCCTGCGACACCGAATGTAATACGGAAGGCTGCGGCGAAACCAGAGAAATCCAGCACGATTTCGCTACCACCGCGTTCTATACGAAGGCAACGACGATGCAGGCGGGCGCGTATGCAATCGTCACGGGCAGCAATGCAGCAAAAGCAGTGCCTGCAGAAAATACTTACGGCTATTTGAAGGTTGAAGCGATGGCGGAAAAAGCCGCTACCTTGGCTTCGCCTGCAACGGACATCTTGTTTGTTTTCGCACAGGTAGAGGGCGGCTATACCATTCAAGATGTAAACGGCAGATATCTGTACATGAGTGGTAATTATAATAACGTTAACGTATCGGCAACCTTGCCTAGCGAAGGTCACGTATGGACGGTGGCAATCGACGGCGAAGGCGCTGCAGCAATCGTGAACGTACTCAAAGGAAAGACCATGCAGTGGGATCCTGAATTTAAGACCTACGGCATATATGCGAACGTAGACAAAGCGTTGCCTGCGTTGTATGCGGTATCGGGTACGAATTTGGAATCGGACGGAACTGACCACTGGACGACCTGTACGATTTGCGGCGCTGGAAGCGAAAAAACGGCGCACAGCGGCGGCACGGCTACCTGCGAAACAAAGAAGGAATGTGAGGTTTGCGGTACTTCTTACGGCGACTTTGCAGATCACGATTACGTAAAACAAAACAAGGACGATACTCACCATTGGATGGAATGTGCTTGCGGTACGGTGGACGAGGATACGAAGGTAGCCCATGAATGCGAATGGGTGACTACGAACGCGAAATACGATTTCTACGTATGCGAATGCGGACACGTGGGGGCTGAATTTAAAAAGAGCCTTTCCGTTCTCCGTCAAGAGTTGTTGATGACGGACAGCACGTTCTCCATCGTGCTTGACGGCGTTGGCGAATATGCAAGCGTTGCAAGCATCATGCTTGGCGATTACGATTTGGGTACCGATCTGGCGGCGTTGACGGTAAGCGAGGATCTGCAGAAGGATACGCAATCGCACGGCGATCAGACGATCGTTGTCACGGTAGTGGATGCGGCTGACGTTCAGCACGCAATTTCCGTTCCCGTACGTCTTATCACCAAGAGCATTACCACCGCGCAAGAATTTAACGATACCTTGACTTTTGCGGAAGGCGCAACGGAAAGCATTTTTGGGTATTACGTTTTAGGCGGCGATATCAATATGACCACGCTGGAAACCGTTAAGCAAGGCGGAATTACGTGGTCGGGCGGCAACGGCTTTAAGGGCACGCTGGACGGCAACGGACACACGGTGACCACCAACACCTCGAAATGGACCCACGGTTTATTCGGTACGCTGCATAACGCTACGATCAAGAACGTGAAATTCGTAGACGGTTGGAACAACAAAGCATGTATGCTTGCGTATAATGCCTATAACACGACCTTTGAAAACGTTGAAATTACGATTAATAACGGTAATCCTTATGAGGCGACGGAGGCAGACGGTAAAGCGCCCATCATAGGCTTTAATGCGGATACCGTAGTGTTTAAAAACGTAACCATTACCACGAAAGTGGCGGAATCGGTTATTTTTGCAAATACGCCTAAATGCACGTACGAAAACGTTGTCGTCAACGGCGACGTGACGGCGTTCTCCTTTACGCAAGCGGAATTCCCTACGGGTGGCTCCACGTCAACGGCAGAAACCGTTGCGTTTAAAGAAACGCAGCTTATCGATCTCAGCAACGATGCCTCCGCAATCGATTTGAAGGAATATGCAGACGCAGATCTTGTCAGCATTAAGACGGCAAGCGGGTTTGATTTCAACGGTTTGAAGGCTGTGTATGCTCCGTCTACGTTGAAAACTACGCTTTCGGCGCACGGCGAAACGACGATCACCGTCACCGTGATCACGGCGGACGAAAAAGTGGTGGAAATCACCATTCCTGTAATCATCGCCACCAAGACGATTTCTACGATGACGGATTTGCAGGCGGCTGTGAAGGGCGCGGCAAAGGCGGACGCTATATACGGATGCTATGTTTTAACCGCAGACGTTAGCGATACGGAAGAGGGCTTTACGAAGATCAACGCAAGCTATAACTATGATTGGTACAGCGGCACCAACGGCTTCAGAGGTACCTTGATTGGTGCAACGCGCGAGGACGGTAAAAAGTATACGATCTCCTTTAAGGCGAGCAATATGGTGCACGGCTTGTTTACCACCGTTCGCGGGGCAACGATTAAAAACGTGAAATTTGTCACCACCGACCATAACGTAGGTTGGTCGTCCAGCATCATCGGGTATACCGCATATCAGACCACATTCGAAGACGTTGAATTTGTGGCGTCTGTGACCGAAATGTATGCTGATGATACTAGCGCAAAAGGCTTGATCGTCGGTTCGCATATGGGTGGTTGTACGTTTAAGAACGTTTCGTTTACCTGCAACGAGGCGGTTAGATATTTGTTCCTGAATATCAACGATAATGCAGCAACATTGGGTGAAGATACGTTTGACAACTTCAACGCAACCGTATTGACGGGGGCATTCTCCAAAACGACGGCAACGGCTCCTACGGGCGCATTCTTGACGCAAACAGGATTGACGGAATAAGTCGGCGTAAACGCCTTTAAACGGCTTTAAAAGGCGAAAAAGAGCATAGGCAGTAAAATGCCTATGCTCTTTGATTTTTGCGGCAAAATCGGCGTTTTTAAGCGGGGCGAGCAATGTTCGTTCGCTATGAAAGAGATCCTTACTCGCTGCAGCTCGTAGCGTCGCAAGGCAGAGCCTTGCTCGCGCGGCTACGCTCAGGATGACAAGGGACAGCGTGATTATGTCGCCCCCATGACTCCATTTGCACAAGTGTGGCAAGAAGTGGGGGGAAGAAAACAGGCGCTTTGTGGGGGTAGAGGCTTTGCCGATAAAAATCGGGTGAGAGGGCACATAAAAATTTTTTGATATTTTTGTAAAAAATGCCGTATTTTTGTTTGACAATTGTTTGAAATCGTGTTATTATATACAAGCGTTGTTGGTACGGAACAGCCATAAATACATGCGGGTGTAGTTCAATGGTAGAATTCCAGCCTTCCAAGCTGGCCGCGTGGGTCCGATTCCCATCACCCGCTCCAATTTTTTTTAGCGGGCGCTCGTATCAATATGCGCCTGTAGCTCAGTTGGATAGAGCAACGGCCTTCTAAGCCGTGTGTCAGGAGTTCGAATCTCTTCAGGCGCACCAAAAATAAATGGCGGGCTTAGCTCAGTTGGTTAGAGCGCCAGATTGTGGCCCTGGAGGTCGTGAGTTCGATTCTCTCAGCCCGCCCCATTTATATACTGGGGTGTCGCCAAGTGGTTAAGGCACCGGATTTTGATTCCGGCATTCGTAGGTTCAAATCCTGCCACCCCAGCCAGCAATGGCAAAGTTGAACGGCACAACGACAAGACATGGCCCATTAGCTCAGACGGTAGAGCACTTGACTTTTAATCAAGGTGTCCGGAGTTCGAATCTCCGATGGACCACCATATGTGTACCTTTAGCTCAGTTGGTAGAGCAACTGACTCTTAATCAGTGGGCCCAGG
>JAZURU010000197.1:0-1999 GCA_045606365.1 Candidatus Scatosoma sp.
GGCATCCATGCCGACGGCATGATGAAGGATGCGGAAATCTATAACATCTTCGATACGGAAAAGATTTTGGGCAGACCTGCGTCGGTATCCATTTCCAACACCTCGGGCTTGGCGGGGATCGCGTATTGGCTGAATATGCACTACGGCTTGAAGGGAGATAAGGCGCTGACCAAATCCGATTGGCTGGTGCAGGAGATGAAAAAGCGAGTGGACGCAATGTACACCGACGGCAGAACGACGGTTATGGGCGAGGACGAATTAGAACAGCTGGTGACCGAATTAAAAGGGGACACGCGCAGCAAATTCAATTGGTTCGAGCTGCAATAACGGCAGGCGGACTGCGAAAGAGTCGGTAAGATAGGGCGTGTTTATACGCAAAAAGGAGAAAAAAATGGGCTATACAATCGCGCAAAAAATCATCAAGAATCATCTTGTTTGCGGTGAAATGAAGGTGGGGGAAGAGATCGGCTTGCGAATCGATCAGACCTTGACGCAGGACGCAACGGGTACGATGGCGTATTTGCAATTCGAGGCGATGGGGATCGAACGGGTAAAAACCGAACTTTCCGTTGCGTACATAGATCACAACACTCTGCAGGCGGGCTTTGAAAATGCGGATGACCATCGGTATATTCAAACGGTGACGAAAAAGCACGGGATTCGTTTTTCCCGCCCCGGCAACGGCATTTGCCATCAGGTGCACTTGGAACGGTTTGCCGTTCCTGGAAAGACGTTGATCGGCTCTGATTCCCACACCCCGACGGCGGGTGGTATCGGCATGCTGGCGATGGGCGCGGGCGGTTTGGACGTCGCGGTGGCGATGGGCGGCGGCACGTACTATATCACGATGCCCAGAATGATTAAAATCACGTTAAACGGGCACCTGCCCCCTATGGTTGGCGCAAAGGACGTCATTTTGGCGGTGCTGCGGCTGCTGTCCGTAAAGGGTGGCGTAGGGGCGATCGTGGAATACGCGGGTGAGGGCGTAAAAACGCTGTCCGTACCCCAGCGTGCGACGATTACGAACATGGGCGCAGAGCTTGGCGCAACCACCTCGATCTTCCCCTCGGATGAGATCACGAGGGCGTTTTTAAAAGCGGAGGCAAGGGAGCAGGACTTCCTTCCCCTCTCATCCGATCCCGATGCGAAATACGATGAGGAATACGAAATCAATCTTTCCTCGCTGCAGCCCTTGGCGGCTTGCCCGCACAGCCCCGATAACGTAAAGCCGATCGCGGAGCTGGCAGGGAAGAAGATCAGTCAGGTTTGCATCGGTTCGTGTACCAACTCTTCCATGCTGGACATGCTTACGGTGGCGGCGATGTTGAAGGGCAAGACGGTGCATCCCGACGTATCGTTGTCCATTTCCCCCGGTTCCAAGCAGGTGTATACCATGTTGGCGCAAAGCGGCGCTTTGGCGGATATGATTGCGGCGGGCGCAAGAATTTTGGAATGTGCCTGCGGGCCTTGTATCGGCATGGGCTTTTCGCCCAAATCGGCGGGCGTCAGCCTTAGAACGTTCAACCGCAACTTCTTGGCAAGAAGCGGAACGGCGGATGCGGAGGTATACCTCGTTTCCCCCGAAACGGCGGCGGCAAGCGCGCTGACGGGGGTGTTCACCGACCCGACCACTTTGGAGGGGGTCAGCGTAGATCTTCCCGAAACGTTCTTGGTCAACGACAACCTTGTAGAGCTGCCCGCATCGGCAGAAGAAGCGGGGCAGGTATGCGTGGAACGTGGGCCGAACATCAAACCCATTCCCGTAGGGAAAGCCCCTGAAAAGGATTTAAACTGTCAGCTGATTTTGAAAGTGGGTGACAACATTACCACCGACCATATCATGCCGGCAGGGTCGAAGATCTTGCCGTATAGATCGAACGTGCCCAAGCTGTCGGAATATTGCTTTACCGTCTGCGATCCTACTTTCCCCGAAAGGGCTAAGGCGCAGGGAGGCGGCGTGATTTTGGGCGGCAGCAACTACGGTCAGGGCTCGTCGAGA
>JAZURU010000198.1:0-3458 GCA_045606365.1 Candidatus Scatosoma sp.
TAAGATCTTGGCATCCGATTTTGCCAACAAACGCAGGATCTCATAGGAAACGCCCGCAATCAGGGGCAGCATTAAAAGCTTTAAGCCAAAGCGGATCAAATCGTTCAGCTTTTCGCTGTCCACGTACAGCCACTCCCCCGCCGCATAATTGACCAGCGCCCCGATCAAAATGGAAACGAAAATAACGATAAAAAGAAAGGTCGTGCCGCAACGATCGTGCACGCGGCTGCACGTGCGGACGTTATCCACCGTCAGCTCCATGCCTTTTTCATAGCAAGTGATCGTCTTGTGCTCTGCCCCGTGATACATGTATGTGCGGCGCAGGGTTTTCGAAAGCGTCATCAAGGAAATGTAGGCGATAAACACCACCAAGCGAATACCACCCTCGATGAGGTTGAACCACAGCAGCTCTGCCCCCACCAGCTTTGTCCCCCAGCCGATCCATTTGCCGATCAGCTTTGCAAGCGTCTGCGGCACAAGGAAAAAGATGAGCAACGCCAGCGCGATTGCAATCGCCACGGACACAAAATCCATCACCGAGCTCATCGTCACCTTATGCTTTTCTGCCAGCCATTTTTCCGCCTTGGAGGGTTTTTCCTCCTCTTCCACGGCAACGTCGGCGCTACGCATCAGCACCTTAAAGCCAAGGGAGAGTGCTTGTGCAAAATTCACCACCCCACGCACGATGGGCAAGCGGAAAAATTTACTCCTTTTTTCAGGGGGCGTGATACGCTTGGATTCGATTTGAACGTTGCCCTCGGGGTCGCGCACCGCCGTGGCGTACGCGGTTTTTCCCTTCAGCATCAGCCCTTCCATCACAGCTTGCCCGCCGATATACGTTTTTTGTACTTTTTCTGTTTTCATATTTCTCTACCTAGTTGGCGCATAGAAGCCTATGGTTTTATGCATTGTACGCCATCGCCTTACAGCGTAAATTCGTTTCAAAAAAAAGAGGGATTTAAGGGAAGTCCCCTAAATCCCGACCAGTCGAAACCATTACATTCCGTATCTCTTCTTGAACTTATCGATACGTCCACCGGTATCAACTAACTTCTGCTTGCCCGTGAAGAAAGGGTGGCAGTTGCTGCAAATATCTACTTTCATAACGTCGCCTTCTCTGGTCGTACCCGTTTTGAACGTAGCGCCGCACGCGCAAGTCACAGTCACTTCGTGATATTTGGGATGAATATCAGCTTTCATTCTTTTCACCTCGCTGTTATTTTCTATCAAATGCTTTATCATTATACCTTGATTTTTTCCTTCCGTCAACTGTTTTTGCGTTATTTACAAAAAATAGTTGCAAATTTTCAAAAAATACGCTATACTGTTTTTAACCAAAGCAATATAATCCAAACCAGCCCAAAACCCGTCTTTTGAACGCTTTATGGCTTGTCGTCATCATAATACTTTGGTATAATTTCTTCCTTCGCACCAAAAATCATTTCAAAATACGAGCTTTTGGGTGCGAAGCAATTTTGTAGCGAGCAAATTTTTGTTTTTCTACAAGGCGAAAGCCGCAGGTAAACCTGCACGGTTTATCAAGGGTTTTGGCGAAGTAGCAGGCAAAATTTGCCGCTAAAAATCTTGGTTTGGATTATATTGCTTTGGTTAACGACCAAAAAAGGCAGACTGTATATGAAAATTTGGCAACTCGCATCCCCAAAAAACTTACAAAGGAGCACCGCGCCTGACCTGAAAATCAATGAAAAGACGGCAAAAGTCAAGGTGACGAAAGCTCTGCTTTCAGAGGCGGACGTCGCCTCTTATACCGGCGCGCTGAAAACGAATTGCCCCTTAACGCTGGGTCGATTTGCGTTGGGTCAAGTGACGGAGGCAGGCGAAGATTCGTTCATGAAAAAAGGCGACCGCGTGTACCTTGCGCATACCTACGAAGACGAACTTTCTGTAAGCGGGCTGCAAACCGCAGGGCAAACGGTGGACGGTTTTTACCGTGATTTCGTCGTCGTTGACGAAAACCAAGCGTACATTCTGCCCCCCTCTGTTTCGGACGAGGCAGCTTTCTTAATCGACGCCGTAGCTTTGGCAGAACGGGTCGTGGAAGAAATGGACGTGAAGATCGGCCAACATATTTTGGTGCTGGGCGGTGGGCTGTACGGCAACGTACTTTGCCAAATCCTCATCTATCACCGCGCCGTTCCCATTTTGGTAGACAACAACCAAGAACGTTTGACCCGCGCGAAAAAAAGCGGTATCTATTACACCCTGCCCTTCGACGAAACGCTGAAGGATAGCATCTCTAAGGTGACGGGCGGCAAAAATGCAGACGGCGCAATCTATCTTGCGTTCAACAACCGCATCGAGCCCTCCGCCGTGTTCAATTTCCTTGCGCGCGACACCACGGTGGCGTTCTGCTCCTTGATTGAAAAGCCGCTGACTGTCAACCTGGAAAACGCGCTGAGAAACAACGTGACGGTAAAGGGCGTGACGGAGTGCCGCGAACACATCTCTTCCGCGATCAATATTTTGGCAAACAAGGCGGTCAGCTTTGCCGAGTTCCCCTATTTTACCTATCCCGAAGAGGCGTTGCCCGATAAGATCAAGGAATACGCCGACATTTTGTCCACAGGCGGAAATATGCCCGAACAGATGGACGTTTTTAAATTCGTATTCTAATAGGGGCTGACGGTAGAGTATGAAATACATTCTTGCATCGGATATTCACGGCTCTTCGTATTGGTGCGAAAAGCTGCTTGCATTCTTTCAAAAGGAAAACGCGGAAAAACTTGTTTTACTCGGCGATTTGCTCTATCACGGGCCGCGCAACCCCTTCCCTGAAAAGTACGATACGAAAAAAGTGTACGAAATGCTGAACGCATGGGCAAACAGCCTGATATGCGTACGCGGCAACTGCGACAGCGAAGTCGATCAAATGGTGCTTTCTTTCCCGATGATGGACGATTATAAAGCTCTGCCTTTGGGGAAAAGAACGCTGTATTTGACCCATGGGCATCTGCACGAGGCGGAAAAGGCGTTTATCCCCTTGCAGACGGGAGATTTGCAGGCGAACGGACATTTTCACGTGCCGACCTTTAAACGGCTGGAAAACGGCGTTTTATACGCAAATTGCGGCTCGGTGGGCTTACCCAAGGACGGTTCCCCCCACAGCTGTATGGTGTTGACCGAAGAAAGCCTGGAATGGATCGATCTTTCCACAGGCACCCCTTTCCACAAACAAAGACTGCAATCGTGAAACAACGGACAAAGCCCGACCTTTATCGTAAGGTCGGGCTTTTTTTGTGCGGACGCACAACGTTTGCCCGCATAGACGCTTTGGATTTTTTCCTATGCCCCACCGCGCGGCAGAACACCTCTATCAAAAAGAAAAACGGACGTTTTTCCGTCCGTTTTTTTTGTTTTCCATTACAGCTTCGCTATCAAAATTTTGAAGTCGGATCGTAGCCATGTCGTTCTGTGAGCCAAGGAGTTGAACTGGTGTA
>JAZURU010000199.1:0-3442 GCA_045606365.1 Candidatus Scatosoma sp.
CATGGCTACGATCCGACTTCTCGTCTTTTCCATACGGGGGACATCCTCTTGCACGTAAAGGCGGGGGATACGGTTTTGATGCAGGTGATAAGAAACGGTGTAAAAACGACGGTGGAGATCCCGTTCGACAAAGCGTACTATTTCCTGGCGGTGGCATAACGGAATATTTTGAGGGCTTGCGTTGAGGCAAGCCCTTTTTTGTTGCGCGTCTGCCCTTGACAAATAAAACGGTATATGGTACAATAGTAAGGCTGGAAACAAGGAGATGGTAAAATGAAAACGGAAGAATTTTTAACAAGAGTAAAAGGGGAAAGTAGGGTGGATCCCGAACGGTTTGAAACCTTGCGCTCGTGTCTGCCTCTGGGGGAATATGCGGACGGCGAGTACGTGCTTTCTCATCGGGAAAACGACGTCCAACGATACCATCATACCTGCGTGACGGGCGCAATGCGCGCAGAATTTATTTCCAGATTGCTGCTGACGCTGACTGGGCTGTATCAAAAATCGGAAGCGGTGTTTATGATTGTTTCGCCCAACCTTTACTACGGTCAATTTATGAAGCTTGCCACGGCGGACGTGACCGTGCCCTTTTTGACAAGCGCAAGGGATATTCTCCCCATTTTGGAAACGGTGCGTGCGTTGGCAAAACAGCGCGAGGGCAAGCATACCCGCGCGAAAGCCTTTCTCATTTTGGACGGCTTAGAGCTAGTGGATGCGGAGGACAAACGTTCCTCGTTGGATTGCTACCGCCCCTTTTTCGAGGCGGTGGGCACGTCGGGAATCGAGATTATCACGGGGGTGGATCTGGCAAAGACGATTTTTGCGGGCTATCCCGCCACCTTTGTGGGGCTGGGCAATTGCCTGGTTGCCCCTTCGGTGGGAGGCGAAATGGATATTACCTACGTTGGAATTGACGGCACGATGACTTTGCCGAAGAAATGCAGCTATCCGTCTATGCCCACAGTGGCGGAATGTATCGAGCAGAGAAATGCAGAACAAGATGCTGTTTAAAACGGACGATTTTGCGCTTGAATGCGTACCTGCCCCCCTGTTAGAGTGGTATCGACAACATCGGCGCAGTCTGCCTTGGCGGCAGAACGTTTCCCCCTACAAAACGTGGGTATCGGAAATTATGCTGCAGCAGACCCGCGTAGAGGCAGTGAAGGGATATTACGATCGGTTTATGGCTGCCTTGCCCGACGTGTATGCTTTGGCGGCATGTGAAGAGGATCGGTTGATGAAACTGTGGGAGGGCTTGGGCTATTACTCCCGCGCGCGGAACCTGCAAAAGGCGGCGCGGCAGATTGTGGAGGAACACGGCGGCGTATTCCCTTCCAACGTCGAGGGACTGAAAAGGCTGGCGGGCGTCGGCGATTATACGGCGGGGGCAATCGCCTCGATTGCGTTTGGTCAGCGCGCGCCTGCGGTGGACGGCAACGTCTTTCGGGTGCTTTCCCGCTTGATGAAAAATCCTACGCCGATTGACGAGCCTGCCTATCGAAAGTACTTGGAGGAAAGGCTGCGGGAAGTCTATCCCCCCGCGGGGCAGGACAGTGCTGATTTTACGCAGGCGCTTATGGAGCTCGGCGCGATGGTGTGCAAGCCAACCTCACCTAATTGCGAGGGGTGCCCGTTGAAAGGGATTTGCTTATCGCGGTTGGGCGGCGTGCAGATGGAATTTCCTGTGAAAAAAGAGAAACCGCCCAAAAGAGAACAGCGGCTGTTCGTCTTTTTGATAGAAACCCCAAACGGCTTTTGCTTGAGAAAGCGGGAAAAGGGGGTTTTAAAGGGCACTTACGAATTCCCGTCCGTCGAGGCGACGTTGGGGATTACCCCTGAAAATGCGTTAAAAGAATGGGGCATGTCTGCGTTCAACGTTTGCGCGGAGGAAAAATATACCCACGTATTCACCCATATCCGTTGGGAGATGCTGGCGTACCACGTACAGGTGGAAAGCGCTCCCTTTGCGACGTATCCGCTGCGGAAGATTGAGGAAGAAATCTCGCTGCCGACGGCGTTTCGGCAATGCTTGACTTTGATAAAAAATAGATAGTAGGAGAAACAATATGAAGGTTTTGATGTTGAACGGTAGCCCCCACGAACACGGTTGTACCTACGTTGCCTTGAGCGAGGCGGCAAAGGCGTTGAACGAGCAGGGAATTGAAACGGAGATCGTATGGATCGGTAAAGAGCCTTTGGAAGGCTGCCGCGGCTGCGCGGCTTGTTCCAAGCTGTGGAAATGCGTGGTGGAGGATAGGGTGAATGCTTTTGCTGAAAAGGCGGCGGAGGCAGACGGATTTATTTTCGGTTCGCCCGTACATTATGCGTCGGCAGGCGGTGCGATTGTGGCGTTTATGGATCGTTTGTTTTACAGCAGCGGCAGAAAGATGGCGTATAAGCCCGCAGCGTGCGTGGTCAGCTGCCGCAGGGCAGGCGCGTCTGCTACGTTTGACGTGCTCAATAAATATTTCACCATCAACCAAATGCCCGTCGTTTCTTCGAATTATTGGAACGAGATTCACGGCAACACCGCCGAACAGGCGTTGCAGGATTTGGAGGGCTTGCAGACCATGCGTATTTTAGGCAAGAACATGGCGTGGCTGTTAAAGTGCATTGAGGCGGGCAAAGCCGCTGGAATTGCGCCCGAAAAGGAAAAGAAGATCTGGACCAACTTTATCCGTTAAAATATCTTTGCGTTCGGTGAAAAAATTTTTAAATGTGGTGTAAAAACGCTTGCCAAAGCGGTGAAAATCCGTTATAATGTTAATCGACTTCGAGCGTTCCGCTGCCTTTTTGGGTGTAATGAGGAATTACACAGCGGGTTATGAACGTTTCGTAAATAACGGAGGTATAAGTCTGATGAAAGGATTGATTGAAGCAATTAACGCTGAAAACCTGAAAGCCGAAGTTCCCCAATTTAACGTTGGTGATACCATCAAAGTGGGCTACAAGATCATCGAAGGTGGCAAGGAGCGTGTTCAGAATTTCGAAGGCGTCGTAATCGCGAAGAAGAACGGCGGCATTTCCGAAACGTTCACCGTTCGCCATATTTCCTACGGCGTAGGCGTAGAAAAAACCTATCCTCTTCATTCCCCGAAAATTGCATCCATCACGGTTGTTAGAAAGGGTAAAGTTAGAAGAGCTAAGTTGTATTATTTGCGCGGTAGAACGGGTAAAGCAGCGAAAGTTAAGGAAAAAATTTAAGCATTTAGGAAATCCTAAAAAAGGTGAGTCTGTCCAAAGTCAAGGACAGACTTATTTTTTTATTTTAAGCCGTTGACAAAATGGAAAAAATGCAGTAAAATATAGCTAATGGTTTTGACCGAGATAAAATTGTAGGAGTGTATTATGAAAAAATGGATTAAAAAAACGCTTTGCGTCGCAATGACAGTTGTTTGTGCTTTGGGTGTGACCTCGTTTGTTTCTTGCGGAGGGGCTGAGG
>JAZURU010000200.1:0-4707 GCA_045606365.1 Candidatus Scatosoma sp.
AAGCGGGTAAGGAACATCTTCATTTGTTCCCGCGTCGTGTTCTGCGCCTCGTCCAAAATGATAAAGGCGTTCGACAGCGTTCTGCCGCGCATGTATGCCAACGGCGCGACCTCGATATCCCCGCGCTCCATCAGCTTTGCGTACGTTTCCAGCCCCAACAGCTCCTGTAAGGCATCGTACAGGGGGCGCAGATACGGGTCGACCTTTTCGTGTAAATCGCCCGGCAAAAAGCCCAGCTTTTCCCCCGCCTCTACTGCAGGTCTTGTCAAAATGATCTTGTCCACCTGCTTGCTTTTGTACGCCGTCACCGCCATGCAAACCGCAAGGTAGGTTTTGCCCGTACCCGCCGGCCCTACGCCAAAGGTGACCGTGCTCTTTTTGATCGCCTCCACGTACGTCTTTTGCCCGACCGTCTTGCATTTGATCTGCTTGCCCTTGGACGTGACCGCAATCACGCCGCCGCAAAGGCAGGCAATTTCAGAGGCTCTGCCCTCCTGTGCCAGCTCGATACAGTACGCCATGCGACCCTTGTCCACCGTTTCGCCGTTTTCCGCCAGGACCAGCAGCGACGAAAGCACCTGCGCCGCCAGCGCAACACGCTCGTCCTCCCCTTGCAGACAGATCTTCACCCCGTCTACGTAAGGGATCACCCCCAACTCGTGGGCGAGGAAATTTAAGTTTTCATCAAACGCGCCTAAGATTTTCGACAGCTTTTCGATCGAGCCGAAATCCACCGCTGTTTTACAATTTGCCAAAAGTGTTTCTCCTTGCTTTACATTCGTCTGTTTTGTGTCGTCCTATGCTCTAGATTGCACAAAGCGCCTGTACCCCACGCCAACAGCGGCACACCTAGCGCATAATGAACGCGTATTGGGCTTGTATTGTGTACGTATTAAGCACGCACAGTGCGCGTGCCCAGCGCTTGCTCGCTCATCGCGTGCGCGTATACGATAACGGGCAGTTCCGCCCGTTTATTATTCTTCCTCGGAAAAGGGAGAAGTATGCACCTCTATGATCAGCGTCGAGCCAACCTTGCGTATGCTACAAAAGCTGACCCCCTCCAAACGCAGGATTTCCGCCGTCAAAAGATCCGCCTGCTTTTTGGGATAGCGCCGATATCGCTCTACGCCGTTCTTTTGCAAAATTTCCGTCACCGAAGCCGTGTATGCAGGCTCGCCCTGCACCTCGATCCGCAAAATTAGCCCGTCAGAAAGCAGCGTCAACGCCAAAAACAGCACGCCGCCCACCAACAGCCCCAGCCGTTTTTGCACCGTAAGCCACACCTTTTTCCAGCCAAGCGAGGGCAAAATCCGCGCCGTATAGGGGGTATACTTACCGTTATTATAGCACACATTTGGATAAATTGCAAAAATTTTTTCTACGTCTTTTGCATCAACCGTGAAAACAATTTGGTTTTTTTTGCGTTTTTTTACCTTTTCAAGGGAAATTCCCTCTCTACGGAGGCGGTTTAATGCCCGATAGGGCATCATGCCCTCCAACAAAATCCTCTCCTTCATTCTTCCCCCGCCACCGCAAGGGAACGCACCTTCCCAAAAACGTACAAATCGCCGTCTGTGTATTTGCCGATGGATAAGTTCTCCCCCTCTACAACCACCTTGCAGGCGGGAAAACAGACCTCTATGCGCTGTTCGGAAAAATCCCCCAGCGCTTTCACCCCCTCAAAGTACGCCGCGCGCAACGGCATGAACAGCGCTCTTGCGCCCGCAAACGCCAAAAACGCGTCGCTTTTTACAATCTCGTCATACAGCCTCATATTCCTCTCCGTTTTTTAATATATGAGAAGAGGTGAAAAAATATGAAAGTGCGGGGCAGGTATGGATGCAAACTCTTTTATACCCCAAATATGTTTGGTAAGATATTCTGCATATTCTTGCCCCTCCACAGCGGCTAAGCACTGCGGAAATTTAGCTTGCAGCGCCTTCATACGGCTATGCAAATTGACCGTTATACAGCTGCGCGTATGCGCCGCCCTTTTTTATGAGCTCGCTATGCTGCCCCATCTCGACAACCTGCCCCTTTTCCAGCACAAGGATTAAGTCGGCGTTTTCGATGGTGGAGAGCCTATGCGCCACAATAAAGCTGGTTCTGCCCTCCATCAGCTTTGCAAACGCATCGGCTATTTTTAATTCGGTGCAGGTGTCGATCGAGGACGTTGCCTCGTCCAAAATCAGCATCGGAGGCTTGGTCAGCATGATCCGCGCGATGCAGAGCAGCTGCTTTTGTCCTTCGGACAAATTCCCTCCATCCTCCGAAAGTACGGTATCGTATCCCTTTTCCATTCGGCGGATAAAGCTGTGGGCGTGCGCCGCCTTTGCCGCCGCAATCATTTCCTCCTCCGTTGCGTCCTCTCTGCCGAATTTGATATTCTCACGCACCGTGCCACTTTTCAACCACGTTTCCTGCAATACCATACCAAAGTTTTCCCGCAAAGAGCTGCGCTTTAACTGCCGCACGTCCCTGTCCTCAACCTCTACCGCGCCGCCGCATACGTCATAGAAACGCATCAATAGATTGATGAGGGTGGTTTTTCCGCTGCCCGTCCTGCCAACGATGGCAACTCGCTTGCCCTGCTCGATCTGCAAGCTGAGCCCCTCGATCAACGGCTTTTCGGGTACGTAGGAGAATGAAACGTCGTTAAACGCAACCCTGCCCCCTACGTTTTGTAAAATTTCCTTGTCTTCGTCCGACGGTTCTTCCATCTCGTCAATCAGCTGGAAGATACGCGCCGCGCAGGTGAACGCCCCCTTTAATTCGGTGACAACCCCCGAAATTTCGTTGAACGGTTTCATGTATTGGTTTGCGTAGGATAACAGCTTTGTAAGACCGCCCACGCTGAATCCGCCGCCCGCCACCGCAATGCCGCCCAGCAGCGCCACCGCAGCGTATACAAGATTGTTCAAAAAGCGGGTAGAGGGATTGACCAGCGAGGAATAAAAGGTCGCGTTCATCGCCGCTTTTTCCAAACGAGCGTTGATCTCGTCAAAGGTCTGCTGGCTTTCCTCCTCCTGACCGAATGCGCGCACCGTTTTTAGGCCTGCAATGCGCTCTTCCGCAAACGCCGTCTGCTCCCCCCGCGTAGCCGTCTGTGCATGGAAGAACCGAGAAGTTCTGGTGGCGATAAACCTTGCCAAAAGCAGCGAAATCGGACTGACGAAAATGACGATCAAGCCGATTTGCCAACGAATGATCAGCATGAACACCACCGTTCCTAAAATGGTCAAAACCCCTGTAAAAATCTGCGTAAAGCCCATCAGCAAGCCGTCGGAAAATTGATCGGCGTCCGCCACGATACGGCTGAGCGTATCCCCGTGGCTGTGGGTATCCAAATACCCCAAGGGCAGCCGCGAAAGCTTGTGGAAGGCGTCCCTGCGTAAATCGCGCACCACCCCCACTGAAATATGGTTGTTGCAGAGGCTCTGCAAAAATTGCGCCGCCGCAGAAAGCAGCACGCAGCCCCCGATTAGCGTCATCGTTTTATACAGCTCTTCCCACAAAATCCCGCTTTCTACAATGCAGTCGATACCGTCCCCGATTAAGATGGGGACAAGCAGCGAAAACACCACCGTCACTGCCGAAAGCAACAAGGAACACGTCATTGCAATCGGATAACGGAAGGCATACGACAGCACGCGGGATAAGGTGCTTTTTGAGGTGACAGCTTTTCTGTTGTTTGCGTGTTTCATGCCAGCGCCTCCTCTGCCTGATTCGAACGCTGCGAAAGATAGATCGTGCGATATTCCTCGCAGGTTTTTAAAAGCTCTTCGTGTGTGCCACGCCCCACAACCTTGCCATCGTCCAACACCAAAATCAGATCCGCGCCCTGCACCGATGAGGTGCGCTGCGAAACGATCACCACCGTTGTATCCAGCGTCTTTAAAGCTTTTTTCAATGCCGCGTCCGTGGCGTAATCCAGCGCGGATGAAGAATCGTCCAAAATCAAAATATCAGGATCGCGCACGATGGCACGCGCGATGGTCAAACGCTGCTTTTGCCCACCAGAGAAGTTCTTGCCTCCCTGCTGCACCTCCGCATCCAAGCCGCCTTTATCGGCGACCACTTCGCTCGCCTGCGCGATTTCCAGTGCCTTTTGCAGCTGCGCATCGGTGGCGTCTGCCCTGCCCCACAGCAGATTTTCACGAATCGTACCCTTGAACAGCCTTGCCTTTTGCGGCACGACCCCCACGCGCTGGCGCAGGTATTCCTGCATGGACGACGCGCGCACGTTTTTGCCGTCAACGCATACCTGCCCCTCGAAAACGTCGTAAAAATGGGGAATTAAGTTGACCAAAGTCGTCTTGCCAGAGCCCGTTCCGCCGATCACCCCAAGGGTCTGCCCACGCTGCAGGGTAAAGCTGACGTTTTCCAGCGCGGGATCCCCCCCCTCGGTGTAGCGCATGCTGACGTTTTTGAATTGTAAAATGGGCGGATTTTCTTCCGTTTTTGCGCCGTCATCCTCGTCCGTTTCCAAAGAGGGCTGCATTTTCAGCACCGCCGCAATGCGGTTGCCGCACGCCGCGCCCTTGGATACCGTGACAATAAGGTTGGCGAATTTGATCAGCTCGATCAAAATCTGGCTCATTAAATTGTAGAGCGCAATCACGCTGCCCTGCGACAGATCGCCGCTTTGCACGCGCAGCGCCCCTACGTATAAGAGAAGCAGCACCCCGCCATTGACCAGCACGTACG
>JAZURU010000201.1:0-2204 GCA_045606365.1 Candidatus Scatosoma sp.
GCTCTTCAAATTCCCCACGGTATTTCGTACCCGCCAGCATACCAGGGACGTCTAACGAAAACACTGTTTTTCCCGTCAGCTGCGGGGGCACTCTACCCTGCACGATCAAGGTCGCCAAGCCCTCGATAATCGCGCTTTTGCCCACGCCTGGTTCGCCTACCAAAACGGGATTGTTTTTGCTCCTTCTGGAAAGCACCTGGGTCACCTGCTCGATCTCCCGCTGACGACCAATGACGGGATCCACCTTACCGCGGCGCACCCGTTCGGTCATATCCGTACCAAAGCACGCCAGCTTTTCCCGCGCATGCGTGCGCCCCTTGCTGCTTGCGCTCGGACGAAACAGATCGTCGCCGACCGCCGCGCCGCGCCCAGCGTTTTCCCTATTTTTAGGTTCTCTTCTGGGCGTTTCGCCTCCCAGCTCCCGCTGCTCCGCCTGCGGCTGCGCGTTGTACAGTGCCCGACGGGTATTGTTTGCCAGCAGCTCTACGTCCACCCCCAGCTTTTGCAAAATCAGCGTGGCAAAGCAGCCTCGGTTATCCAAAATTGCCAGCAGAACGTGCAAGGTTCCCGTCTGCAGACCCTGCTGTTGGGAGGCAGACATCGCCCTGCGGAACATCATTTTGGTACGTTCGGTCATTCCCGAAACGGTGATTTGTTTGTCGATGGAACGGAAGAACTCCGCCTCGTAATCGGGCTTAGAAACCCCCGCCTCACGCAGAAGTTTCCCCGCCTGACAATCCACGCACAAGCAACCGTACAGCAGATGCTCCGTACCGATATATACCGCGCCGTGCTGCAACGTAGCTTCGTTTGCCACCTTTAAAACGGCTTTTAAGTTGTTGGACAAATTCGGGTTTTCCATGTTTATCCCCTTTTTACCAAAATCGTTTTCTTATTTACCATCCGCGTCGAACCGAATTAAGCCAGGTTTTTTCGTCAAAAAATCCTCCAAACGCACCGTCAATCGGTCCGAAGTACCAGCCGAGGCAACACCCGCCGCATAACCGTAGCGCGATGCGCGTCGCATTCGGCTTCGCTTGCGCCGAACAGATCGTGTTCCACGCAGAAAGAATAGGGTCGCATATCGTCGATGAACAGATCCAGCGCGTACGGCTCGTCGTCGGTCAGCTTAAAAAAGCCCAACGCCACGCCCAGCTTTACCTGCGTGAGCATATCCATCATTTCCTTAAAGCGCAAAAAGCCGCAATTCGTCAAAACGCCGTAAGCGCGCAGGCATTCGTCTTTTAAGCGATAGCCCTCCTCCGCCAGCATTTTTTTGCGTTCTGCTTGCTCGGCAACGGCAATTTCCTCCGTCGCCTTTTCCATGTACCCCAAAATTTCCGTTTCCGACAGCCCCAGGGTCTTATCGTTGCTAATCTGGTAGCGATACCCCTCCGCCGCCGTGCCCTCGCCGAACATACCCCGCACCGTAAGGCCGCAGTCGCTCCATTTATCGACCAACGCGCGGATACCGTTGCAGCGTTCCAACCCAGGTAAAAACATCATTACCGAGGCGCGTAAGCCCGTCCCCACGTTCGAGGGGCAGGAGGTGAGAAAGCCCAGCTTTTTATCGTACGCAAAGTGCAAAAATCCCCCCAAGCCGTCGTCCAGCGAAGAAACGCGCTCGTAGGCGTCAAACAGCCGACAGCCGCTGACGATATACTGTTCGCGCAGGTGATCCTCCTCGTTGACCATCACAGACACCTCGCCATCCGAGGACACGAACGCTGTCCCGCGCGAACGCCCTGCGCCCGCAACCAAAGCGGGGCTGATAAGGTGCTGTTCTTGCAGCAGCATTGCCTGCGCTTTGCCCACAGCGCGCACGTCGTACTCCTTCCAGCCGCTGTCCAGCCGCGCCAAAGCGTTTCGAACAAGGATCACCACTTCTTCCGCCTGCCAGGTCTGCTGTTTTATCGGGAAAGGGTACGCTTGTAGGTTTCTTGCCAGCCGCATGCGGGTGGAAATGACCGTTGTTTTTAACTCTACCCGTTTTTGCCTCATCGTACGCCCCCCGCTTCCGGCGATCGTTTTAAGCCTTCAATCTCTGCGCGGCAAGCCGTTGCACGCTCCTTTTCCCCTACGTTTTCATAATGGACTGCCAGCGCCAGCAGCTCCTTGGCGCGATTATCCGCCCGTCCTCTTGCGCCGTCCAAGGCATGCTTTCCGCGGTGTACGTCCGCCGCATTCTGCTGCATACGCACAAC
>JAZURU010000202.1:0-15064 GCA_045606365.1 Candidatus Scatosoma sp.
CCTCCCGCAACAACGTAAAGGCGCTGTTGTCCCGCAGGCAGGTTTTGGTGAACGGCAGCGTGGTCACGCAGTTCAATTTCGCGCTTGCCAAGGACGACGAAGTGAAGGTTGCTCGTGATTCTGTCCGCGAAGAAGAAAATCGGCGACCTCAGCAGGCGGAAAAGGGGTCGAAAAAGGCAAGAGCAGGGCAAAATCTGCCCGCGCCTAAGGTGAGCGTCTTATACGAGGACGACGATCTGATTGCCGTAGAAAAACCCGCAGGGCTTTTGTCTGTGGAAAGCGACAAGGAAACGGAATGTGCATTTGGGCAAGTGCTCAAATATTTGCAGAGCAAGGACAAAAGTTTGCGGCCGTTTATTTTACACCGCATCGACAAAGAAACCTCGGGGGTGTTGTTGTTTGCGAAAAGCATCAAGTTGCATTCGATGCTGCGTATGCATTGGAACGAGCTGGTGCAGACCCGCGAATACGTCGCCGTGTGTGAAGGGGACTTTGCGCAAAAAGAGGATACCGTGGTCAGCTACTTAAAAGAGAATGCAAACAACCTTGTGTACTCTACGCAAGACCCCACGGGACAAAAGGCAATCACGCATTACCAGGTGGAAAAGGAGGGAAACGGCTACAGCCTTGTCCGCGTGCAAATCGACACGGGTAGAAAAAATCAGATCCGTGTGCACATGCAGCTGCTCGGACACCCGATTGTCGGCGACGAGAAGTATGGATACACCAAAAATCCGCTGGAACGGCTGGGGCTGCACGCGACCTGTTTGACGGTGCTGCACCCGATCACGCGGGAGCTGATGACCTTTCGTTCCCCCGTGCCCGCAGCCTTTCGCAAGTTATTTTTGAAATAGGAGATTTTTTATGTATAGCAAGTCAAAGAATTTGGCGTTTGCCGCAATGATGACAGCGCTTTGCGTAGTGGCGACGTGTGTGGTGGCAATCCCTTTCCCTGCGGTGGGATATTTCAATTTGGGCGATGTGGTCGTTTTGCTTTGCGGCTGGCTTTTGGGTCCGCTGTACGGTGGACTTGCGGCGGGGCTTGGTAGCATGCTTGCCGATCTGTTTTTGGGATTTACTGCATACATGCCCGCTACGTTTTTGATCAAGGGTGGTGTCGCCGTATGCGGTTGGACGTTGTATACGCTGTTGAAGAAATGCATTCAAAAGGACGCTGTGGATTTTCTGCCTCGCCTGCTGGCGGGAATCGCTGCAGAAGCGGTGATGGTTGGCGGCTATCTGTTTTTCGAGGCGGTATGCTTAGGGGTAGGCGCGTCAGCTTTCGCAAGCGTGATCGGCAATACGGTGCAAGCATTATGCGGATGCGTCGGTGCAACGGCTTTGGCGGCGGCTATCTATCCAATACCAAAGGCAAGGCAGTTGTTCCCTGCCCTTTGCAGGGAATTGGTTGGATAGCGCGTACGATTGAGAATATTATGGTGTAAATACTCCCTGTTTGGGAGTATTTGTTTTACTGATTAGAGTTTAGAATTGTTTATTTGGCTATTGACAAACAGAGAAAAGCGTGATACAATAAACGATATGGAAAAAGCATTTGGAAAACGTAGTTGGAGCATACTGATATTGTTCGGGTTAATCGGACAGATTGCTTGGTCGGTCGAGAATATGTATTTCAACGTATTCTTGCGTGGAGAAGTGGGCGCCAGTCTGGACGCCGTCACCTTGATGGTGCAGCTTTCGGGGATCACGGCAACCGTGATTACGCTGCTGGCGGGCACTCTCTCGGATAAGCTGGGCAACAGGCGCGCCTTTCTATCTTGGGGATACGTCATTTGGGGGATCACGGTGGCACTGTTTGGCTTTCTGTCCCCAAAATACGTTGGCACGATCTTCGGCTTGCCAGCAGAACAGGCAATCACGCTGGCGGTGGTGTTGGTGATCGTTGCCGATTGTGTGATGACTGCGTTCGGCTCGACGGCGAACGACGCGGCGTTTAATGCTTGGGTCACCGACAACACGGAAACGGAATACCGAGGCAAGGTTGAGGGGATTTTGTCCATTCTGCCCCTTGCGGCGATGCTGATCGTGGCGGGTGGCTTTGGTATTTTGAAGGACGTGCTTGGCGGATACCAAAATCTGTTTTTGGCGCTGGGCATTGTCATTTCGATTTGCGGGGTTGTCGGCGTGTTCTTTGTGAAAGATAGCCCCTCGCTGGTAAGCAGCGGCAGCTTTGGCGATCTGTTCTACGGCTTTAAGCCGTCGGTGATTCGCAAGCACAAGCCCTTATACGTCACTCTGCTGATTGTGGGCGTGTATGGGATCGCTTGCCAGATTTTTATGCCCTACCTGATCATTTACATGGAGGAATACCTGCATTTTACCGTGATAGAATACAGCGTGGTGTTTGCTACGGCGATTTTGCTGGGCGCGGCGGTCAACGTCTATCTTACCCGCCTTTCCGACCGAGTAGACAAAACGAAAATGCTGTATTTGGCGGCAGGGATTTTTGCTGCGGGGCTGCTGGGGATGTATTTTGCAAAGGACCTGGGGCATACCGCGGATATGATCGTATTCGGTGTGTTTGGGTTCGTGATGATCACGGGCAACATTTTGGTGTCGGCGTTGAGCAATTCTACCGTGCGTGATTACACCCCCGAGGGCGCGGTAGGCAAGCTGCAGGGGGTGCGTATGGTCTTTTCGGTGCTGCTGCCGATGGTGTTAGGGCCGATGATTGGCAACGCCGTGAACGTGGCAAGAAATTTGGGGGAGGCAAGCACGAATGCCGAGTTGACCACCAAGGTGATCCCCGCGCCCGAAATTTTCTTGGCTGCGGCAGGGTTTTCTCTGTTGTTGTTTGCGGTGATTCCGCTGTTGCAGCGATTGGCGAAAAAGGAGAAAACAGATGCGGCTGAAAACGAAATATAACGTTGGACAGATCCCTTTAAGCGAATATCCCCGCCCGCAAATGCGGCGGGAAAGCTACGTGTGCTTGAATGGCGTTTGGCAGTTTCAAAAACAAAAAGCAGACGGGCAGGTATGCGGTGAAATGCAAAACATTCTGGTCCCCTTTTCCCCTGAAACGCTGAATTCTGGGGTGGAAGAGGGCTTTGCGCTGGCGGAAAACGAACGCCTTGTGTACCGCAGAAACTTTTCAGTTTCCAAGGCGGATTTAGGGAAAAGAGCGCTGCTGCATTTTGGCGCGGTGGATCAGATCTGCGAGGTGTTTGTCGGCGGCGTTTCGGTGGGTACGCACGACGGCGGCTACGTGCCGTTCACCGTGGAAATCACGGAGGCGATCCGCGCAGGCGAAAACGAGCTCAAGGTAGAATGTATCGACCAAACGGAGAAAAACGAACGCACTCGCGGCAAGCAAAGCAGCCATGCGGGAACAATCTGGTATACGCCGCAAAGCGGGATTTGGCAGACGGTGTGGCTGGAATTTGTGCCGAAAAACTATATTCAGGATTTCACGATAAAGACGGACGCCGCCACCAAGACGGTGGAAATAGAGGTTGATTACGAGGGGGAACTCACCCTGACCGTATACGACGGTGAAACCGAGCTTTTGAAAAAGTTTTTCTGTAAAAAGACGGCGGTGACGGCGGATTTTGCGCTTTGGTCGCCGCAGACGCCAAAGCTTTACGACTTTGTTTTGGAGGCGGACAGCGGGGATAAGGTGTATTCCTATTTCGGGGTGCGTACTTTTTCCGAGGGGCTGGATAAAAAAGGCAAAAAGCGGCTGTTTTTAAACGGAAAGCCCTGCTTTATGAACGGGGTTTTGGACCAGGGTTATTGGTCTGACGGGCTGTTAACGCCGCCCTCGAACCAAGCGATGTACGACGAATTGAAACTGCTTAAAGACATGGGCTTTAACATGGTGCGCAAGCATATCAAGGTTGAACCGATGCTGTGGTATCGATATTGCGACGAGCTGGGCTTGATCGTCTGGCAGGATTTTGTCAACGGCGGCGGCGAGTACGAATGGTCGCATATTGCCCTCTTTCCCTTTTTGGGGGCAAAGCACCGTGACAGCGATTATCGGTACTTTTCCCGTGAAAACGAGGGGGGCAGGTACGAGTTTATTGCCTCTGCTAAAGCGACGGTGCACGCCCTGAAAAACGCCCCTTGCGTAGGGCTTTGGGTGGTGTTCAACGAGGGCTGGGGGCAGTTTGATTCGCAGCAAATAACGGAGCTGGTGCGGCAATGGGACGATACCCGATGGATTGATTCCTGCAGCGGCTGGCACGATCAGGGCAAAACGGCGACGACGATGCGTTCGATGCATACCTACTATACGCCCCTTTGCGTGCCCAAGGATCCGCGCAGCGTGGTGCTCAGCGAATTTGGCGGCTATTCCAAAAAGACGGACGGGCACGTGTACAGCGAAAAGGAATTTGGTTATAAGGTGTTCAAAACGGATCAGCAGCTGCAAAGCGCGTTGAAAAAGCTGTATCTGAAAAAATTAAAGCCGTTGATCCAAAAGGGTTTAAGCGCGTGCGTGTATACGCAGGTGTCGGACGTCGAGGAGGAAATCAACGGATTGGTCACTTACGATCGGGAAGTGGTGAAGGTGCCCGTCGCGTTTATGCGGGCAATCAACGATGCAATCATGGAGGAGGCGGAAAAAGTATGAAAATCCCCGTGACGAAATGCACCTATGAAGACGTGCGCAAACGTACTCCCAAGGAACAAAAGCCTGCAAAAAAGCCGAACATTCTCTTTCGTACCTTGCTGAAAATTGTCAGTCAGCCCGATCTTTGGGCGGTGAAATTTCGATACGAAAAGGTGGGCATGGAAAAGCTCCCTAGAAAGCAGC
The DNA here is from genome assembly GCA_045606365.1 of Candidatus Scatosoma sp. Lineage (GTDB taxonomy): Bacteria > Bacillota > Clostridia > Christensenellales > Borkfalkiaceae > Scatosoma. Next base: position 4,778 of record JAZURU010000202.1, read on the forward strand.
CCTGCATCATCTTGATGAACCATTGCAGCTTTTTGGATTTGGAGATAGCCGAGCATATCTTTTATCCAAGACCTTTGAACATCGTCACAACGTGGGACGGCTACGTGGGGAAAAATTGGCTGATGCGGCAGATCGGTTGCGTGCAGACGAAAAAGTATTCCACCAGCCCTAAGCTGCTGCGGGAAATCAAGCGATTGCTTGGGAAGGGGAGCTCGGTTTTGATCTATCCCGAGGCGGGATATTCCTTTGATGGCACTGCCACCACCATGGGGGACGGGATTGGAAAGCTGGTAAAGCTGTTCGGCGTGCCCCTAATCACCTGCATTACGGACGGCGCATATTTGCGCCAGCCCCTTTATAACGAGCTGAAAAAACGTAAGCTGCAGGTGACGGCGGAGGTGGAATATTTGCTTTCCGCTGAGGAAATTTCGGCGCTGGATTATAGGCAGATCAATGAAAAAATTATGGAAAAATTTTCCTTCGACGCCTTTCGTTCGCAGCAGGAAAAGAAAATCCGCATTGCCGAGCCTAACCGCGCGGACGGGCTCAACCGCGTTTTATATAAATGCCCGCATTGCCTTGCTGAGGGCAGAACGGTGGGCTTGGGTGAAAAGCTTAGCTGCCTTGCTTGCGGCAAGGAATATCGCTTGACGGAATATGGCAAGATGGAGGCGCTGGTTGGTCAGACGGAATTCGAGCATATTCCCGATTGGTATAAATGGCAACGTGAACAGGTAAAACAGGAGCTTGTGGAGGGCAGGTACGCGATGGACCTCGCCGTTGAGGTCCTGATGATGATCGATAGCTATCGGCTTTATCACATCGGTGAGGGTAGATTGACGCATGATGAAAACGGGCTTACTTTGGTGTCCAACGACGGGCAGCTGAAATTTCACCAAGGCGCAACCGCCTCGTATACGCTAAATTCCGATTTCTATTGGTATCAAATTTCGGATACCATCTGTATCGGGGATATGTCCGTGCAGTATTATTGCTTGCCGAAAACGACGGGCGATGTTGTGGCAAAGGCAAGGCTTGCCGCCGAAGAATTGTATAAGCTGAAAACGAATAAATAAAAGAAAAACCGACCGCTTGATAGCGGTCGGCTTTGATTTTGCAAACAGTGATTACAGAAGGCTTGCTGCGTCCTTGTCGCAGATGACGGTGACGAACGGGTGCAGCTGCAATACGGATGCGGGCAGGTCGGGGGTCACTTCGCCCTTGACCATGCCGTATACGGCTTTCGCTTTATTTTTACCTGAAACGACAACCAAAATGCTCTTTGCGTTCATGATGTTCTTGATCCCCATCGAAAGCGCCTGACGGGGCACTTCGTCGATGGATGCGAACAGACGGGAATTGTCTTTAATGGTGCTTTCCGTCAGGTCCACCAAATGGGTGACCGAACCGAAGGGGGTTGCGGGTTCGTTAAAGCCGATGTGGCCGTTCGAGCCAAGCCCCAGCACCTGCACGTCCTGCTGGTAGGTTTCCAAAAGAGCGTTATAGCGGTCACATTCCGCCTGCAGATCCTTTGCCGAACCGCTGGGCAGGTTGGTGTTTTCCAGCTTTACGTCGATGTTCTTGAACAGGTTTTCGTACATAAAGTATGCGTAGCTTTGATCATGGTCGGGGGTCAGACCTACGTACACGTCAAGGTTGACGGTGACAACGTCCTTGTACGACGTGCCGTTTTCGCGGTGATCCTTTGCCATGTTTTGGTAGGTGCCGATCGGGCTGGAGCCCGTTGCAAGCCCCAATACCGCCTTGGGATTTTTCTTTACAATATCCGTCAAGATTTCGGCTGCTTTTACGCTCATTTCCTCGTAGTTTTCAACAATGATTACTTTCATAAAAATGCCCTCTCTTTGTTTCTTGTTCGCTATAATTATAGCGAGAATTGCAGCGAAGGTCAAGTATTTGACGAAAAAAAGGTGAAAAAATTCACATTGTTCTTGCGACGGGATGAAAAATGTGGTATAATGAACTGGAAAATATACAAGCGCGGAGAAACTATGAAACTTTTACATTTGGCAGACCTGCATTTGGGGTCGGAGATGAACGCCCGCTTGACGGCGGAAAACGCAAAGCTGCGAAGAGGCGAACTGCGCGCGGCGTTCTATCGCGCGGTGGAATATGCAAAAGCGTCGGGGGTGGCGGCGGTGCTGCTCTGTGGCGACGTGTTCGATACCGCCCTGCCCATGCAGCAGGATAAGGAATTTTTTTACGACGTCATACGCTCGACGCCGTCGCTTACCTTTTTCTATATAAAGGGCAACCACGACGAAATTGAGGATACGGAGCAACTGCCTAACCTCAAAACCTTTACCGCCGACGGTTGGATGAGCTACGACCTTGGCGAGGGAGTATGCGTCAGCGGAATTGAACTAAATGGACAAAACAGCGAAAGCTATTACGATACGCTGCGTTTGGACGGGGGCAAGAAGAACGTGGTATTATTGCACGGTCAGATTGCGGAAACAAAGGGGGAAGAAAAAATTTGCCTGCGCGCCTTGGCGGGAAAGCATATTGATTATTTGGCGCTGGGGCATATCCATACCTATTCGTCGGGCTCCATCGACGCGCGCGGCACGTATGCCTATGCGGGCTGCTTAGAGCCGCGTGGCTTTGACGAGGTCGGCGTAAAGGGCTTTGTGCTGGTGGATATCGGGCAGGGTGTTTCGCATACCTTTATCGAAAATGCGGCGCGCTCGGTAGAGCTTGTCGAGGTGGACGTTGGCGGGCTTGGCGGTCCGGCGCAGGTGTTGCAAAAGGTAGAGCGCGAGCTGACGGTGGACGAGGCGGATATGCCGCGCGTCGTGCTGGTGGGCGAGGTGGATTTTGATACGGAGGGCTTGGCAAATTTTGTCTATACCCACTTAAAGGGGAAATACTTTGCTCTGTCTGTAAAAGACGAAACGCAAAAGGCGTTGCATTTGGAAGAATACGAGGGGCAGGTATCCATCGAAGCGGAATTGGTCCGCGTGGTTTTGGCGAACGATACCTTGACGCAAGGGCAGAAAAAGCAGGTAATCGCCATGGGCTTGAAGGCGCTGAAAGGAGAGAAATTATGAGGCTGATATCCTGTTATATCGAGGGCTTTGGAAAATATCAGGACGCACGGTTTGATTTTTCGAACGGTTTGACTGCCTATCACCTTGAAAACGGCGAGGGGAAAACCACGCTTGCCGCTTTTTTGCGCGCGATGCTGTACGGTATGCCCACCGATCGCGGGGATGCATACGGCGTTCGCAGCCGCTACTATCCCTTTCAGGGCGGTAGCTATGGCGGGCAGTTGCAGATAGAATGGCAGGGCAAACGTTATACCATTGCAAGAGCATTTGATAAAAAGAGCGCGGCAAAGGACGCCCTGCGCGTTTTAGACGAACGAGGGCAGCCCTGTTCGGCACTGGGGGAAATCCCTGGGGAAACGCTGTTCGGCTTAAAAGAGGAGGCGTTTATACGCACCTCGTATATTACCTGGCAGCAGGTGGATATCGACCTTGGCAACGGCATTGGCGAACGGCTGGGTGGTATGGCGGCGAACGCCTCGACGGTTACGTTGGAAAAGGCGCTTGACGCGTTGGAAAAGCATCAAAAAACCTATCATTCTGGGCGTAGAAAAGGGGAGGTGTTCACGGGGCGTATTCCTGACGCGGAAGAAAAAATTGAGGAAATCAAGAGGGAGATCTACCGCGCGGAAAGCGCAGAACAGACGTTGGCAACCGTTCGAAAGGATTTGCAGGAAAGCTCTGCAATGGAGGGGGCAATTTCTGCGGAAATTGAAAAAATGCAGGAGGCAGGTATGCGGCGAACTCGTTGGGAAAGCTATCGCTCGCTGCTTTCGATTGCCGAAGAGGAGGAGAAAAAAGCCAGGGCTTTGGCGGAAAAATATCCCTTAGGCTTTCCTACCTTAGAGGAGCAAAAAACGCTAAAAGAAAACGCGGACGCGTTGCAGGAAATTCGTGTGCGTAAAGAGCTGCGCCGCTTTGTCAGGGCGGAGGAGCTGGCGCAAAAGGAGGCGCAGTTTGCGCAGGGCGTTCCCTCGGCAGAGCGCGTCGAACAGCTGGAAATGCTGGTCGATCAATATATGCAGGAAACACGTGAGGACGGGCAAACGGACGTAGCTACGCCCACGGAGCCCACCGCAAAAGCCCCTAAAAAAGGGCTGTTGATTACGCTGCTGGTGTTGGCGATAGGGCTGCTGGCGGCAGGGGTGGCACTGATTGGTGCTGTGTTGCCACTGGGTGTGGCGTTGCTCGTTTGCGGAGTGGTGGCGCTTTTGTTGGACATGCTCTTATACGTAAAAAGCGCGGTGTCCGCAGCCCCCGTCGTGGGGCGGGCGGTTTCCGCAAAGCACGTAGAATTGCGTATGCGGTTGGAAGATATTTTCAGCGGATACGCCATTCGCGATGGGGATATGGCGTCGGCGCTACGCACTTTAAAGGCAGACGTGGTGCACTTGCAGGCGTTAAGAAAAGAAAGGGCGGATTACGACGCGGAAACGGAAGCGTTAGCGGCGCGCGAACAGGCTTGTTTTGCAACGATGCAAGACGTTCTGGCTCGGTACGCCTTGCAGGAAGAAACGTGGTTGGATGCAGGGCGCGACGGCAAAATTTATGCGGAAACAACGAAATCGGCGGCGGAAAAACGCGCCCGTGCAGAGGACTATCGTGTGAAAGCGGGCTTGACCGAAGAACCGCAGGTTGTTGAGGGTATGGAAACGCGCAAGCAAGAACACCGCGCCTTGCAGGAAAGGGTGCGAGAGCTGCGCCTTACCGCCGGCGATTTGCAACGTGAGGCGGAGCGTTTGCCTCGGCTTAGGCTGGATTTGGAAGAAGCGCAAGAGGCGCTTGCGAAATACTTGCAGGAAAAAGAGCTGGTTGCGGTGACGATTGCCTCCCTTTCGTTGGCGGATACCAACCTGAAGGATAGGTATCTTTTGCCCATGCAGGAAAGCTTTTTGCGGTACGCGAAACTGCTGGGCGCAGAGTGGGCGGACGCCGTGTCCTTGGACGATGATTTGCAGGTGCAATTCGAGGCGCGCGGGCAGCTGCGGCGGGCAGTACATCTCAGCGACGGACAGCGGGCGTTGGCGGCGCTTTGTATGCGGCTCTCGTTGATGGAAAATATCCACAAGGGGGAAATGCCGTTCTGTATTTTGGACGACCCCTTCGTGCATTTAGACGAAAAGCATTTTGCCGAGGTGGCTGCGGGCGTGCGCGCCTTAGCGGAAAATAGACAGATCGTGTATTTTACCTGCCATTCTTCCCGCGCTCTGTAATTTTTTACAAGAAGAAAACCCCCACTCTGCACCAAGAGTGGGGGTTAAGTTTTTTTCTGCTTTTACGAGAATAAGAGAGGAAGGATAAACACGCCCAGCACCACCAGACCAAGAGCGATACGGTACCAGCCGAACACCTTGAAATCATGCTTTTGCACAAAGCGCATCAACAGCTTGATGCACAGCATGGACACGGCAAATGCCACCGTAAAGCCTGCGAGTAGGTAAATCCATTCCACGCCGAACAGCATCACGGCGTCGAGGTTTTTGATAATCTTCAAAAGGCTTGCGCCCAGCATGACGGGAATGGCGAGAAAGAAGGTGAACTCTGCGCCTGCAGGGCGGGAGATCCCTAAAAGCAGCGCCGCCAGAATGGTCACCCCAGAACGGGAGGTGCCGGGAATGATCGAAAGCACCTGCGCTCCGCCGATGATCAGCGCTTGCACCCAAGAAATGTCGTGTACGTCGTTTACCTTAAATTCCTTTCTTTCACGGCTTTCCATAAAGAGGAAGGCGATGCCGTATAGGATCAAAGTGACGGCGATTACCGCAGGGTGGTCGGGCATATCGACCAGCAAGCCCACCACGGCGGCGGGAATGCATGCCACCGCAATTTTTGCCCAAAGCAGCCAAGTCCGTTTGTCGGAATACAGCCCTCTTTTTATGGGGGCGTTGGGTTGCGCTCCGCTTTCAGCGTTTGCGCCGGCTGCGTCGGTAGAGGAGAGCTTGAACGGACAGAGCTTTGGAAAGAAAAGAAAGATCACCGCCAAAATAGCGCCTGCCTGCACGAAATATAAAAAGATTTCCTTAAACGATTCCGTCTGGTTTAAGCCCCACACGGCGTCGAATAATAAAATATGTCCGCTGCTGGATACGGGCAGCCATTCGGTGATCCCTTCGATGATCCCCAGAAGAATGACTTTTATCAGCTCCAAAAAATCCATAAGTTCCCCTTTCTGATTATTGTATAGCCATATTATACTATTTTTTTGCCTTTTTGTCTACATTTAAGGGTATTTTTTATAAAAAGTGGGCAAAATTTTTTAAAAACCCCTTGAAAACCGTGAAAAGATGTGTTATACTGATAATAGTACTTGGATGAAGTACGTTGCGTAATACTTGAAATATATGGGTTCGATTTGGGGAAGGCGTGCGTCGTCGTTTGTCGAGTACGAAATATTGAAGAGGAGGGACCCATATATGCGCCAGGGGACGGTAAGATGGTTTAACGCAGGCAAGGGCTACGGCTTTATTGCGGGCGATGAAGGCGGTGAGGACGTTTTTGTGCATTTCTCCGCGATCAATGCCGACGGGTATAGGACGCTGAAAGAGGGACAAAAGGTTTCTTACGAAACCGAAGTCGATCCTAAAAACCCTGAAAAATTGCGTGCGATCAACGTGACGGTTGTCGAATAAACCGAATGGAAAAAGCCGCCGAAAGGTGCGCTTTTTTTATTTGCAAAATTGTTCTCTCTCCATAAATTATACGCGTACCTGGATGGGGGAAATGCCTAAAAATCACTTTTTCTATAAATCGACAAAGCCTTTCAAAATTCGACAAACTCTGTCAAGGCGCAGCCGTTGCTTTTTGACGAAAAATGGGGTATAATGAAAGTACAAAAAACCAAGGAGGCAGAGGTATGAGTAAAGGAAACGAACAGGCAAAACGGGTGCAAAAGCAAGAGATGACAGAGGAAATTTTGGCGATGATTCAGGTGTGTTTCGAGGGAGAGGCGAGCCTTGAAAACGGCAAGGTGCGCTTGGTTTTACCCGATGGCGAGGCGTTCTGTATTCAGGTGGAAACGGCGGCGTAAAACGGGACGGCGGTAAACAGACGAAAAAGAAGAAGGATCGCTCTTTGGGCGGTCCTTTTGCTTTGCAAAAGAACGGAATCGGAGTTTTTTGAAAATTCTCTTTTACGGTTGACAAATCAAACCGTTTGTTATATAATAACAAAAGAGAACGGCGAAAAAACGCAAAGGAGATAACCATGTTCCCCGATTTTCAATTGCTCGGTATGGATTTATATACCATTTGTATCACGGTTGGGCTGGTATTTGCGCTCATTTTTGTCGATTACGTATGCACTAAAAGAGGGTTTTCCGTTGCATTGCAGCGGGGTTTGATTCTTGCAGCGGTGGCAGCGGTGGCGCTAGGGTTGCTCTCCGCTACGCTCTTTCAAGCTTTTTATAATTTCTTGGCAACGGGCGTGTTTGAATGGAAGGGGATGACCTTTTACGGTGGCTTGGTTGGCGGCGCGTTGATTTTTTTGGCGCTTTGGTTTTTCGTTCTAGGCAGGTTTTGCAAGGACAAACGGGAGCCGATTCGCCGTTTTCCCGACGTTGCGGACGGGGCGGCGGTTGCCATTGCGGCGGCGCATGGGATTGGGCGGCTGGGCTGTCTGTTTGCAGGCTGCTGCCACGGCAGGATTGCAGACGTATGGTACGCGCTGCCGATGAAAATTGACGGCGTTTGGGTAAAGGCCGTACCCGTGCAGCTGTTTGAGGCGCTCTTCTTGTTTGCGCTGGCGGCGGTGCTGGGGGTGCTGCTCTTTAAAAATACGGGCGTAAAACGGGTGCCACTTTTGCCCATCTATGCAATCGCATACGGCGTATGGCGCTTTTTTATCGAGTACGCGCGCGCGGACGAGCGCGGGGAAACCATACTTTCGTTTCTGACCCCTTCGCAATTGACGGCAATCGTTTTGGTGGCGGCGGGGATTGTATATTTTATCATTTGGTATTTCAGAAGAAGGAGAAATAAAATGGAAAAAACAACGGCATTGCAGGCTTTCGAACAAGGGTTCGGCGTAAAGCCCACCCACGTATTTTCGGCGGCGGGGCGTATCAACGTAATTGGCGAGCACGTCGATTATTGCGGCGGGCAAGTATTTCCTGCGGCGCTGAATTTGCGCTGTAATATTTATGCCAGAAAGACGGACAGCGGCTTGATCCGGATTCTACTGAAAGGGATCGACGGGATTATCGAGCTGTCTATCGACCGTTTGAACGATTACCGCAGCCTCAAATACGGCAATTATCAGGCGGGGGTTGCATACCACCTGCAAAAGGAGGGCACGCCCATCGTATCGTGCGACCTTTATTACGATTGCACCGTGCCGTTTGGCAGCGGGCTTTCTTCCTCGGCAGCGATCGAGGTTTCCACGGCGGTGGCTTTGTGCGAGCTGGCGGGCGTCGAATACGACAAGGTGCACCTTGCCGTGATCGCTCAGCGGGCAGAGAACGAATACGCGGGCGTAAACTGTGGGATCATGGATCAGTTCGCCTCGGCAATGGGTAAAAAGGACCACGCTGTGCTGCTGGATTGTTCCACCCTTGCCTACGAATACGTGCCCTTAGAGCTGGGGGAATACAGCTTGGTGGTGGCAAATTGCAACAAGCCACACAACTTGGTGGAAAGCAAATACAACGTCCGCCGTCAAGAGGTGGAAACGGCGTTGAATGCCATTCGCACGGTGAAAGACGTGCCCTGCCTTGCAGCGCTTTCGACCGAGGAATTTAACGAGGTGAAATACCTTTTGTTGGGCGCGGTGGCAAAGCGCGCCGAACACGTAGTGTTCGAATGTGACCGCGTAAGGCGGGCAGTTTGCGCTCTGCGGGCTGGGGATATTACAGAGCTGGGTAGGCTGCTCAACGAAAGCCATTATTCCCTGCGCGATCTTTATGAGGTGACGGGCAAAGAGCTGGATACCCTTTCCGAGCTTGCCAGAAAAGAAAAGGATTGCTTGGGTTCGCGCATGATCGGCGCAGGCTTTGGAGGTTGCACCATTTCGATTGTGAAAAAATCGGCGGTGGAGGGCTTTATCAAGCGCGTGGGCGAGGCATACTTTACCGCGATCGGCTACCGTGCCAGCTTTTATCAAACCTCGATTGAGGACGGTATCACCGTAGAAACGCTGTAAGGACGAAGCTATGAAATACGTACTCACTTTGGATCAAGGCACCACCAGCTCGCGGGCGGCGATCATCGACGAAAAGCAGAATATCGTTGCGATTTTAAACCGTGAGTTTCCGCAAATTTATCCCGAGGAGGGCTGGGTAGAGCATGACCCGATGGACATTTGGTCTAGCCAATACGGGGTGATGATGGAGCTGGTGGCAAAGAGTGGTATCTCTGCGCGCGACGTCGTTGCGATCGGGATCACCAACCAGCGCGAAACCACTATCGTTTGGGATAAGCAGACGGGAAAACCCGTTTACAATGCCATCGTTTGGCAATGTAGGCGCACCGCCAAGCAGGTGGAGGAAATCGTTGAACGCGGACACGGTGGCATGATTTTGGAAAAGACGGGCTTGATTGCCGACGCGTATTTTTCGGCAAGCAAGATCGCTTGGATTTTAGACAACGTAGAGGGCGCGCGTGAAAAAGCCGAACGTGGAGAATTGCTGTTCGGTACGGTGGACACTTGGCTGGTGTGGAATTTGACGGGCGGCAGCGCGCACGTGACGGACGCCACCAACGCGTCCAGAACTATGCTGTTCAATATCAATACGATGGAATGGGACGACGAGCTGTTACGCTTGTTCCGTATTCCACGCTCGATGCTGCCGCAGGTGAAAAGCTCGGGCGAAATCTACGGCGCGACCGTGGTTGGCGGTGTAGCCGTGCCCATCGCGGGCATCGCAGGGGATCAGCAGGCGGCGCTGTTCGGGCAATGCTGCTTTTGTGAGGGTGAGGCGAAAAATACATACGGTACGGGCTGTTTCTTGCTGATGAATGCGGGCGAAAAACGCCCGAAGAGTGAAAACGGCTTGTTGACAACGCTGGCGGCGACCCGCAGCGGGCATGCTCCGCAATATGCCTTGGAGGGCAGCGTGTTCATCGGTGGTGCCGAAGTCGGAGGCCAAGCGGTCTTAGGAAGACAATACACCAGTTCAACTCCTTGGCTCACAGAACGACATGGCTACGATCCGACTTGGCGGCGACCCGCAGCGGGCATGCTCCGCAATATGCCTTGGAGGGCAGCGTGTTCATCGGTGGTGCCG
>JAZURU010000203.1:0-5168 GCA_045606365.1 Candidatus Scatosoma sp.
TTCGACGGCGAATTCTACGTATTCGTAGACGAGGAATGGAACCAGGAACAGCTCACCTTCGATCAGGTGGAGGACGCGCTGAAATATATCAAGGAAAACGACGCCGTTACCGTGAAATTCCTGTACGGCAAGGCGTTCTCGGTTGAGCCTGAAAACTTTGTAGAGCTCAAGGTTATCGAGGCGGAACCCGGCGTTAAGGGGAATACCGCTACCAACGTTATGAAGGCTGCGAAGGTGGAAACGGGCGCAACCATTCAGGTTCCTATGTTCGTCGAAGAGGGCGATACCATCCGTATCGACACCAGAACCGGCGAATACATGAGCCGCGTTTAATTACGTTTTTTAACATAAAAACAATCAAAATGCAGGATCGGCGCGCCTATCCTGCGTTTTGTCGTACAATGAGGAGTTTGTGATGCGTGCAGTGGTACAGAGAGTGAAAGCAACCCGCCTTTGCGTAGGCGGCAAGCTGATTTCGGATATTCCGTTCGGGTTGACCGTCTTTTTGGGCGTAAAAACGGGGGACGGAAGAGCTGAAGCGGATTATCTTGTCAAAAAAATTGCCAACCTGCGTATTTTTGAAGACGAAAACGGAAAGATGAACCGTTCGGTTTTGGACGTGAAGGGGGAAGTTTTATTGGTGTCGCAGTTTACGCTGTACGGCGACGCGTCGCATGGCAATCGACCCAGCTTTACCTTGGCGGAACGCCCCGAGCCTGCCAACGCGTTATACGAATACGCCGCTAAGGAGTTGCGCGCTTACGGTGTGCCCGTCAAGACGGGGGCGTTTGGCGCAGATATGCAGATTGAACAGACCAACGACGGACCTGTGACCATTCTGTTGGAAAAAGAGGCATGAAAATTTCCGTGTTTGGATATAGCGGCGGTGGAAAATCAACGCTGGCAAAAGCGCTTGGCGGGCTGTATGGCTTGCCCGTTCTGCACCTTGATAGCGTGCATTTTTTAGAGGGCTGGGAAGAACGCCCACGCGAGGAAATGTCTGCGATTGTGCAGCAATTTTTAGAGGAAAACGACGGCTGGGTGATCGACGGCACGTATAAGCACAACTGCTTTGAAAGGCGTATGCAGGAAAGCGATTTGCTGATTTTTTTGGATTTCAACCGCATTACCTGCTTTTTTCGGGCGTGGAAACGGTATAGGAAGTATAGGGGCAAGACCCGCGCGGATATGGCGGCGGGCTGTGAGGAACGGTTCAACGGCGAGTTTATCCGCTGGCTGCTTTGGGATGGGCGCGTAAAACGCAGACGGCAAGCCTTTCACGCAGTGGTAAAGCAGTATAAACATAAGACGGTCGTCATAAAAAACCAACGCCAGCTGACGGCGTTTTTAAGAAGCTGCGAACGTGGAACGATTGCGGCAAAGAGAGAAGAAAAGTGAAGATTTTGTTTTTAGGAACGGGCGCGGCTGAGGGCGTGCCCGCGATGTATTGCACGTGCGAGGTCTGTAATGAGGTGCGGCGTCGGGGGGAACGGGAATACCATACCCGTTCGCAGCTGATCATAGACAAAAAGGTGGGCATCGACTTCCTGCCCGACGCGTATTATCGTTCCTTACGGTATGGCGTAGAACTGTCTAGCATCGAACATCTTTTGATTACGCACAGCCACATGGATCATTTTTACGCGCACGATTTTATTTTGCGTGGGTACAAATATACCAAAACGCTGCAAGCGCCTCTGCATATTTATGGCAACGAAGAAGTGCGGGCGGTGTACGAGGAGTGCACGCGTAGAGAGCTACGCCCTGAGGTTGGGCAACAGATCCACGTGCACGTGGTACAGCCCTTTGTGCCCTTTGGTTTTGACGGGTATACGGCAACGGCGCTGCCCGCGCAGCACAGCGTAAAGGAGAATGCCTACGTCTACCTTTTGGAAAGAGGAGAAAAGGCGTATTTACATTTGACGGATACGGGTAGGCTGCCCGAGGAAACGCTGCAATACCTTGCGCGGTATTTCCAGCGTCGACAAAACAAGGTGGACCTTGTCACCTTTGACTGTACCTTTTTGTTCCATACCGCAGGGGAGGTTTCCCGCCATATGGGCTTAGAGGATAATTTGGCAATGCAACGTCGGCTTGCGGAGTTAAACGTGGTGGACGGGCATACCATGTATGCGATCACGCACTTTTCGCACAACGGCGCGCCCCTTTCGGAAAACCTGCAAAAGGCAGAAAAGGAATACGGCGTGATTGCCGCTTACGATGGCATGACGCTTGAGGTATAGGATGAACGAAGAAAACATTTCCAAGGAAAGACAAGAGATCCTGCAAAGGATTAGAGAATACGAGAAAAACGGCTGGTTCGATCGCTCGATTGAAAACGATCCCGAAGCCCCCGAGCTGTTGCCAGAGCAGGTGGATTATCTTGCTCAAAAGCGCTCTAGCAGGTTCAAACGGTGGCTGGCGAACTTTATCGCCGATCGCTACTTTTTAAACCTTATCAAAAAGGGGGTTATCACAATCGACGGCGTGCAGGGGGAAGAGTATTTGGAAGAGGGCTTGAAATATGGCGCAATCGTGACCTGCAACCATTTTTCGCCGTACGATAATTATATTCTCTTTCACTGTATTCGAAAATATCTGCCTAAAAAGTATCTGTACAAGATCATTCGCGAGGGGAATTATACAAATTTTCCCGGGCTGTACGGGTTCTTTTTTCGGCATTGCAACACCTTGCCCCTTTCCAGAAACCGTCGGACGATGATGAACTTTTTATCGGCGACAAACACGCTTTTGAAAAACGGGGAGAGTATTTTGGTCTACCCCGAGCAGGAGATGTGGTGGAATTATCGCAAGCCCCGTCCGTTTAAGATCGGCGGCTTTAAAATGGCGTATAAAGCGGGCGTGCCCGTTTTGCCCGTGTTTATCACGATGCAACACGACGAGGCGCGTTTGGACGAAAACGGCTATCCCGTGCAACGGCATACCGTGCACGTAATGCCGCCGATTTATCCCGATACCTCCTTGGGGGAAAAGGCGGGCGCGCAGGCAATGCTGGACGTGGCGCAGGCATTATACAAGCAGAAATACGAAGAGGTGTATAAAACCCCGCTTACGTACGGCGAGGAAAAAGAGGAAGAAAAATGATACTTTACTTGACGTTTATTGCGTTTTGCGGCATAGTTATCGCATTGGGAAACGCCCTGGGTTGGGGGGATCACGTAGGCTGGACGTTTTTAATCACCTACGGCGCAATCCTTTTGGAAATGGTGATCAACGGCGCAACGGCAGGAATTTGTCGTTCCCTGCCAAAAAAATGGGTGCCGTACGAGGCAAAATTTTTCCACGTAGGAAAGAGGGAAAAGAATTTTTATGAAAAGCTGCAGATCCGAAAATGGAAAGAAAAAGTGCCCGAGATCGGACAATTTACGGGCTTTCGTAAAAACAAGGTGGTCGATCCTAAAAGCGTAGAGTACATCGAGCGTTTTTTGCTGGAATGTCGATACGGAGAAGTGGGACATATTGTCAGCTGTTTTTCCAGCTTTTTGGTAATGCTGCTTTGCCTGATTCCAGCGGTGCGCTGGACGGTTGTTTTGCCGATCGCCATAATCGGGGCGCTGATGAATATGCCATCGTATATGATCCTACGCTATAATAGCTATAAGTTGGACGTTTTGTACCAAGCCAACAAGAAACGCGCAGCGCGTGAAAAGCGCTTGCCTACGCCAAACAGCGCCGAGTAGAGTTTAGAAAATTGCAAAGTTAAATACTTAACAAAGGATGTTAAATGCTTAACAATCGATATTTTTTAGGTTTTTTTGCGTAAAAAGAAGAAAGTGAACCAATATAAAAAAACTAGGTAAAACTTGGCATTTCACGTCAAAAATCGTTTAAAAACAAGCAATAAGTCAAATTCTACCGCGGGTAGAGTAATTTTTTTCGCGGTAGAGTTTCAAAAATAAGGGTAGAGAAAGACCTCGTGAAAGTAGGTTGTCTTTTTTTTCAAGGATGGGTAAAATAAGATTGTCGAAATCAAAAGCGGCAAAAAAGGCACTCTTGGAAAAACTTAGAACGCCTGCGTATGCTTTTTTGATTTTGGCGCTTAAAAGAGAAGAAAAATCAAAAGGCGAGGAGCAAACATGAAAAGTATCATTTTAGGCGGCGCTGCCGAAAATTTAAAAAGGGGGTTGACCCATCTAGGTGGAGAGGCGAAAACGCTTACGCAAGCAAGTGTTTTACCGGCTTCGCAAAAGACCTCAATTCCCGTATTTTTTGCCGCGGACGACAAATATTTACCCTTTTTGGACGTGGCGATCAGCTCTGTGGTAGAGAATGCGTCTAAGCAATTTCAATATAAAATTTACGTACTGCATTCGGGCATCAACGGCGAAAGAGCTGAAAAGATTATGCGGCATTCGAATCGCAATTTTCAAATCCGTTTCGTCAATGTAGAGGATCATCTTGTAAAGATTCAAAACTTTTTCCGTCTGCGCGATTATTACACCCCTGCGATCTATTATCGGTTATTCATTGTGGGGATGTTCCCCGAATACAAAAAAGCGATCTACCTGGATTGCGACACCGTGGCGCTGGGGGACGTCAGCGAGCTGTATCGCGCCAATCTTGGCAACAATCTGATTGGCGCTGTGGCAGACGGCGTGGTGCAAGGTGTGCCCGCATTCCAAACGTACACCAAAGAGGCGCTTGGGATCAACGGAGATGAATATTTCAACTCCGGCGTGATTGTAATGAACCTGGACGGCATGCGTAAGGCAGGATTTTACGAGGCGTTTTGTGAAACCTTGCGCAGACATTGCTTCCGTGTTGCCCCCGATCAGGATTGCTTAAACGTGCTTTGCAAGGGCAGGGTGCATTATTTCTCCGAGGCGTGGAACAGAATGCCGCAGGCGGCTGTGGGCGCAGGGCAGGCAAAGCTGATTCATTATAATCTGGCGCAAAAGCCTTGGCATTACGATGGGATTGCATACGAGGAATATTTTTGGCAGTACGCAAAAAAGAGCCCTTTTTATCAGGACATCCTTCAAGAAAAGCGCGCTTTTACGCCTGAAATGGCGCAACGCGACGAGGAGGGCGGCGCGGCGCTGGTGGCGCTGGCAGAGGCTGAGGCGAAACGGCAGGATAATTACTTCCGCGCAACGGCGGCAGAACGCATTGCCTATTCCCGCGCCTGCATGGATATGTCGGTAGCT
>JAZURU010000204.1:0-13383 GCA_045606365.1 Candidatus Scatosoma sp.
CCTCTTCACGGTTTTTATTCAGCTCCTCAACGAAGGAACGGATACCCCCTTCATAGCAGAAGCAATCCTTCTTTTCCTGCCCTTCGCGGGTGTCCTCTAAGGTGATGCGGAGACCTTTGTTTAAATATGCCAGCTCGCGCAGTCTGCCCTTTAATTTGTCGTATTCAAAGAGGGTGGTTTCGAAGATTTCTGCGTCGGGCAGGAAGGTGACCTTCGTACCCGTCAATTCAGACGCGCCTACGACCTCTACGCTCTTTTCAGGAACGCCGCGATGATATACCTGACGGTAAATTTCACCGTTTTGGTGTACCTCTGCTTCGAGCCATTCGGACAGAGCGTTTACCGCCTTGACGCCAACGCCGTGTAAGCCCGACGATACCTTATAGCCCGAATCGCCGCCGAACTTACCGCCCGCGTTCACCTTGGTGAATACGACCTCTAAGGTCGAAATCCCTTCCTTGGGGTGAGTCCCCGTAGGGATGCCGCGGCCGTTGTCCTGCACGGTACAGCTGCCATCGGGATTTAAAATGACCTCGATATGGGTACAATACCCGGCAAGTGCCTCGTCAATACTGTTGTCCACAACCTCGTGCACCAGATGATGCAAGCCCTTTGCGTCCGTTGACGAAATGTACATACCAGGACGTTTACGAATGTGTTCCAAACCGTCCAAAACCTGGATCTGCTCAGCGCCGTATTCCCCCTCAACGCGCTCCCTTTCCATCGGCGTATCCGTCGTTTCCGCGCCTTCCATTTGGGCAGCCTCCACCACTTCCTTTACCTCTTCTACGCCTTCCATCGTTTCCTTGTTTTCCGACATTTTTCTGCTCCTATCATTTTCACCACTTCCTTTTTTATAAAAAAGGAAACGGTTTTTTCCAAACTTATTATACCATAAAAAAAAGAAAAAGAAAAGCGTTTGAACAAAAAAACTTTTGCCTTAAGGCAAATTAAATGAAAAAAGGCGGATATTTCCGCCCTTTTCGCCTATTTTAGGTTGTTATTCGGGAAATCCCGCAAACGCAGATTTTCGCCCTGTTTATCGCCGTAGATCGGCTCACGCGGAATATTCTGCGTAAACCTCCGCCAAGCGATGCGGATAATCGGTCATGATCCCGTCTGCGCCGATGTCGATCAAATGCCGCATCTCCGCCTTTTCGTTGATCGTCCAATAATGTACGGCAAGGTTGTGGCTGTGCGCGCGATCGACCAACGCCTTGGTGGCAAGGTTGAACCCGTATTCCTCCGTCGGCAACTGGAAGACGCACATTTTATCCCCAAAAAATACGTCCACCCCTAAAAGAAAACTGACGTAAAACCCGATCACGCCGTCCGTGCAGGGCGAGTACATGAACTCCGCAGGCACTTCTTTGTTTGCTTGCATACGTTTGAATTCGGCGTAAATCTCGCTGTGAAAGGACGCCACCACAATACGATCGAAGGCATCGTGTTTTTCAATCAAACGAATTACCTCGTCCAACGCGCGAAGACCCAGCTCGCCCTCCTGCTTGATCTCTACGTTGATACGGTTATCTGGAAACGCTACGATCAGCTCTTCCAGCGTCGTCGCCAAAAACTTGCTGGCATGCCTGGGCTGTACCCCCGTGGGGTATTCCACGTCCAAGGGGGTGACCTCCTCCCCTGCCTCGTTTGTGAATTTATCCTCGTGATGGTAGGAAAAATCTACCTCCTGCGCCATCAGCTCAGCGTACGTCCAATCGGCGATTTTACCCGAAAATTCCGTCTTTCTATCAATCGTGGTATCGTGCGAAAGAATGACTACACCGTCCTTTGTAATGGATACGTCCGTTTCCATCATCACGTTTTCGTCCACGCTGTATGCGTTGTAAAACGCCTCTAACGTGTTGTCGGGAAATTCCTTATTCCCACCGCCGTGCGCGATTAAAATGGGCAGCCGCCCCTCTTTCATCATGGGATTGTCTAAAGCAAAATTCTTCGGACGGGGAAACAGCGCAATGATTGCATACACCGCCACCAGCGCGCCTGCAACGATGGCAAAAATCTTCCAGCCTTTCTTCATCTTCTTTTCTCCTTTTGGTAGCCACAGCCACCCATTCTATGATAGCATATTTTTTAGGATTTGAAAAGATTTTTAAGAAAAATTTTTTATATCAATCATTGACACCCGTGTTTTTTAATGCTACAATATTAGCAAAGGAGCAACGTCATGAGTTTTTACGAGTTAGCAGCCGAACAATCTGGATATTTCTATTTGCGAAGAGGGGTGGCACAATGCCTCACCGCCCCACACTTTCACAGCGCCGTCGAGCTGTTGTTTTGCCTGGATGGGGAACAGGAGGTATTCATCGGCGGCGAACGCCGCATTTTGCAGCGCGGCGACGCTTGCTTTGCGGATAGCTACGTCGTGCACGCATTTCCAAAATCCGAATGCAATCTGTTTGTGCTCGTAGGGGACGCGCAATATTTTCGGCCCGTTTTTCGCTCTTTCGGGGAAAGAATCCCCCCTGCTTTTTTTCGTTTTGAAAACGAAAGACTGCTGGCATTTTTATACGACGTTTGCACCGATAATTCGGGAAACGACGTGGGCAGGTACGAAAGAAACGAGGGGGCGGCAAAACTGCTTTTATCGGAAATTGCAAAAAGCGTTCCTTTTGAAAAAAGAAAGGACAATCGGCAAACCGACCTGGTGGCGGGCATACTTCGCTATGCCTCAGACAACCTTGCCTCCGATCTTTCCTTGAAAACGCTGTCCAAGGTTTTCGGGTATTCTCACGAACATCTTTCCCGCATTTTGCATAGGCATTTGGGAGAAAATTGGAATAGATACCTCGGCAGACTGCGGGTGCGCGCGGCAAATACGCTGCTGCGGCAGCGCCCCACCGCTTCGGTTTTGGAAATCGCCGCCGAGTGCGGCTTTGACAGCCCGAACACCTTTTATCGGGCATACAATCGAGAATACGGAATGCCTCCCCGCTTACGCTAAACGTTTAAAATGTCAATTTTTGACATATTCTTCTCGTTTTTTGGATGGACTTTTGCCAAAAAATATTTTATAATCGTTAGAAAGAAACCCTCGTAAGGAGAAAAATATCATGGCAAACAAGAAATACACCGTTGCGATTATCGGCATCGGCGGCAGAGGGGGAGATACCTATGGTGCGCTGATGATGGATATGCCCGAAAAGTGGGACATTGTGGCTCTGTGCGATTTTAAACCCGATCGCCTTGCCGCATTTGGGCAGCGTTTTGGCGTCGCAGAAGAAAACCTTTTTACCGACGAAGAAGTGTTCTTTGCAAAAAGACGAGCAGACGTGTTGGTCATCGCCACCCCTGACGCAGACCATATTCGCCACGCGACCCTCGCATTCAACCTTGGCTATGACGTAATGATGGAAAAACCCATCACCGACAAGAAGGATGAAATGGAAGCTCTTTTGAAGCTGCAAAAAGAAAAGGGCTGTAAGGCTTTGGTTTGCCACGTATTGCGCTACGCGCCTGCGTTTGTAAAGGCGGCAGAGCTGATTGAACAGGGCACGATTGGCAAGCTCGTTGCCATCCAGGCGCTCGAAAGAGTGGCTTACTGGCACCAAGCGCATTCCTACGTGCGCGGCAATTGGAGAAGCTCTGAGGAATCCACCCCGATGATTTTGGCAAAATGCTGCCATGACCTCGACCTTTTGCAATGGTATGCAAATTCGAAATGCATCAGCGTTTCCTCCGTAGGCGACCTGACACATTTTAAGGCGGAAAACGCACCCGAAGGCGAGGCGGATAGATGCACCAAGTGTAAGCACATAGATACCTGCCCGTACAGCGCAAAACGGCTGTATATTGACAGATGGAAGGAAATGGGCTCACCTGAAGACCGTTGGCCGTTCAACATCTTAGCGTCTGCCCCCAACACGGAAGAAAAACTGCAAAAAGCTATCGAAGAAGGCACTTACGGAAGATGCGTTTACCACTGCGATAACAACGTAGTCGACCATCAAATCACACAAATGACGTTTGAAAACGGCGTGAAGGCAACGCTGACGATGACTGCTTTCACCGCAGGCAGCGGCAGAAGAATCGACTTCTTCGGTACGCACGGCGAAATCTGCTTGGAAGAACTTGACAACACCCTTTACGTAGGCGTATACGGCAAACCCGTTGAGATTATTCAAATGAATAACTTGACGGACAAGGGCTACGGTCACGGTGGCGGCGATTATCATTTGATCAGCAGCCTCTACGATATGTTAGAGGGCACGGCGTCGCAAAAAACCGCTTTGGAATATTCGGCAGAGAGCCACTTGATGGGGATTGCCGCAGAAGAATCCAGAAAAGCAGGCGGAAAATTGATGCAAGTACACTAATTAAAAAGCAAAAATGAAAGGGGCAGGTATGCGTTCAATGCATACCTGCCCTATTCTTTTTCTTCTATTTAGCCCCAAATTTCACAAGCCAGCCGCAATACCTCGTCAGGGTCTTTTGCCGCAAATAATCTCTCTTTATACGCTGCCGCGCCCCGTTCTCCTTTTACGTAAAACGCTGCCATCTTTCGCATAAATACCGTCGTAAACCGTTCGTCAAACAACGCCCGCGTTTCCGCCATCTGTTTTTCAAACATCGTCCGCTTGCTTTCGCGCTCCACGCCGACGAACTCGGTGAAAATTTGCGGATCGAACAGCGCTGCCCGCGCCACCATAACGCCTGCCGCACCCGTTTCACGCAACAGCTTTTCACCGTCCGCGCGGGAAAAGATGCCACCGTTTGCAATCACGGGTATGTCCACCGCCGCCACAGCGCGCGCAATCTGTTCGGCGTTGACCTCGCCTGCGTATATCCGATCCTTCGTGCGCCCATGTACCGTCAAGAGGCTAGCGCCTGCACCCGCCATGCGCTTGGCAAATTCTTCGGCGATCAAATGCTCGCCGTCGATTCCGATACGGAATTTGACGGTGATCGTTTTGCCGCTTTTTACACACTCGGAAACAATCCTTTCCGCCAACCTCGGATTTTCCAACAAGGCGCTACCCTCGCCGTTTTTATAAATTTTCGGCACGGGACACCCCATATTGATATCAACGATGGGAAAGGCTGAAAGCGCCTCACTTTCGCACGCCGCGCGCAAAATTTCGGGGTCGCTACCAAAAAGCTGCACCGCCGTCAAGCCCTCTTTTTCGGTGGTATACAATAGCTCTTTTGTGTTTTCACTGCCGTATTTCAGCCCCTTTGCGCTGACCATTTCCGTAAAGCAGAGCCCTGCGCCATACCCTTTGCAAAGCAGACGGAAAGGATAGTTGGTATACCCCGCCAAGGGAGCTAAAAACACCCCGCCGCGCGTTTCGTATTTGCCGATTCGGATAGGCGTATTAAACATTCGTCTGCCCGTCCTTTAACGCTGCTTTGGCTTTGCGGTAATAGCTGTCCCATTCCTCGGCGGACAGTTTTGTCACGTCCCTGCCCCCCTCGTTTGCAAATTTTTCCGCCAAAGTAAAGCGTTTTGCAAAGACGTCTGTGCTTTCCTTTAACGCCTTTTCACAATCTACGCCCGCTTTTCTACCCACGTTGATCGCCGAAAAAAGCACGTCGCCAAGCTCCCGTTCAATCTGCTGCACGTTCCCCGATTTTCTCGCCTCGATAAATTCTGCAATTTCTGCTTGCAGGCAGGAAAGCGCCTCTTCTACCGAAACAAAGTCTAACCCCGATTTCGCCGCCCGTTTGCCCACCTTTTGCGCGCGCAAAGCGGCAGGGAAGGCGCGAGGCACGTCGTTCACCGCATCGGCAAAGCTTTCCTGATGCTTTTCCTTTTTCTTGTTTTGATCCCACACGGACAGCGCGCTTTCCGCATCCGCCGCCTTGTCCTTGCCAAAAATATGCGTATGGCGGGAAATCAGCTTTTCGCAGATCCCCGACAAAGCGTCCGTCAGTGTAAACGCGCCCTGCTCGGCTTTCATTACCGCGAAGAACACCGCCTGCAAAAAGACGTCGCCCGTTTCCTCCAAAATCTTGCTATCGTCGCCACTATCCACAGCGTCCACCAGCTCGTACGCCTCTTCCACGACGTTCATCTTGATGGAATCGGGGGTCTGCGCACGATCCCAAGGGCAACCGCCGGGGGCGCGCAGCCGATACACGATCTCGTGCAGGTCCTCCAAGGTAAAGCGCTGCTTTTTCAAAAGCTCCTGCTGGTCGATCGCCACCGCGCAGGTATAATCGTACGTCCGCTGCCTATCCAGCGCATAAAGGGGTACTTTTTTGCAATTTGTGCCATACAGGTATTGAACGACGATATCCTCACCGAACAAATCAAACAGCGTAAGCTTTACGTCGGACGCCAAAAACCGATCGTCTACGTCATAGATAATCAAGGGAGCTTTCAGCCCGCCCGCCTTGGCGCGTTCGGTAAGCTCGTATGCGGAAACCGCCGTATACGAACAGCCAAAAAACGCCGCCCGTGAGGCAAAATTCGAAATCTTCGAAACACCGTTGATCACCCGCACGCCGCCCCGCTTTTTCGCAAGCAGCTTTACCGAGTTGTCCTCGCTTGCCGCGCCGTCCACGCAGTACACCGTACCGTCGCCTAGCGCACGCACCGCCTTTGCCAAGTTTTTGTTTAGTGAAGTGAACGTACGGCTGCTTTCGTACACGCTATCCAGCGACGTATGCGCGACCCCCAACGCCGCCAAATTTTCGTACGATTTTGCCTTTGCCGTACGGCAAACGACGGGTTTCCCCGCTGCCGCCGCCGCCAAAATCGCTTGCTTTCCTTGCTCTGTTAAATCCCCTGCGTTTACGCCGAGCCCTACCACTGTGATCATCTTTCGCCATTCTCCTTGCCTTCTTTCCGTTTTATTTTATCACAATAAAATAAAAATAGCAAGGGTTTCGCGCTTCAAGCTGCTAAAACCGCTTTTCGAGCTCTGGTTGCCCGCAGCGCAAAAACAAGATCAAGCGCAAAGGACACCGCATAGCCGACGCTCGCCGCGATTGCCGCGCCGTAAATGCCGATAGCGGGGTCTTTCACCAGCAACACATTCAGTGCCGTTTTTACCAACATGGCTATCAACATCGAGATTGCCGCCCGCGTCGGTTTACCCAGCGCCGTAAGGCATGCGGAAAGGGTCTGCGTGCAAGAAAGGGTGATCGCGCTGAGAGAAAAGGTCTGGATCAGCCGCGTCAGTACGGCAGTCTCTTCCCCCGACAACGAACGAAACAGCACCCGTACCGCTACCCCTGCAAACAGATATAGCCCCACCGCTGCAACCGCCGACAAGAAAAAGGTCAACAGCAGGGAATACACCACCTTTTTTCTGCCGCTTTCCCCAGTTTTTACCGCCGCAGAAAGGGCAGGAACGCTTGCCACTGCGATACCGTAGCAAACGGACACGGGCAGGTTGATCACCGTCACCGCGCCCCCAGAAAACAAGCCGTACATCGCAACGGCATTCTCTGCATACGTCTTGATAAGGCGCACAATCAAAACGCTGTCAACCAAGGAAAACAGCGGAATTAGGCAGGCGGAAAGGGTGACGGGTACGCTGAGCTTTAACACCGTCAGTACCCCTGTTTTTTTCTCGTTTTTTAGCAATTTGTCGGGGGCAGGGTCGAGGCGAAAGCGTATGAGAAGAAAAATCAACGCTACCGCTTCGCTCACGGTCACCGCAAACAAAAGCGCTGTCACCGCCCGATATAAATCCGTTCGGAATAGATAGGCAACCGCCAGCCCCACCCCTACCTTTACCGCCTGTTCAATGATTTCCGACAGCGCGGTGGGCAGCATTACGCTTTTGCCCTGAAAATACCCCCGAAACACCGAAATTGCAGACACCAACAGCACAGACGGCGCCAGGGCAAAATACCCGTAAACCAGCCCCGTATCCCCCTGTAAACGAGCGAGCGCAGGGGCAAGCGCCACCATCAAAAGGGTGGCAGCCCCGCCGATTGCCAAAAACAGACGCATGCATGTTTTAAACAGCGGTCTTACGCTTTCCCCCACGGCATATTTTCTTGCCGTCAGGGTGGCGATCGACGACGGTATTCCCGTTGCTGACACCGTTAATAACAGACAATAAAAGGGATAGATTAGCTGATACAGCCCTATCCCCTCCCCCCCGATTAGGTTGGTCAGCGGTATCCGATACACCGCGCCGATCAGCTTGGCAATCAAGCCGCCTGCTGCAATCGTTGCCGCGCCTTTGATCAAAGATCTGTTTCCCGCCTGCTTTTTTTTCTTCATACCTGCCCCTCACCTTTTGGGTAGTATGCGTAAAAAAGCGGGCTTTTACGCCCGCCTTTCCTTTATTTTAAGATGCGTTTGATGATCCAAGTTTGCAGCCGCTTTGGCAAAATGGAAAGCAGCACCAGCAGAGGGTTTCGATTGAGGGTATATACGTACCGCGGTTTGCGCTTTTTGGCAATTTTTACCGCTAATTTCCCCACTTTTTCAGGGGATACCTTGCGCGCCTCTACGCCGTCGACCACCTTTTTGAAACGTTCAGCGTTGCAGGAATACAGCTCGGTGTTTTGACAAAAAGCGTCTAATGCCTGCGTCGATACGTCTAGCAGCCCCGTATCCACCGCCCCAGGGCGCAGCACCGCCACAAAAATGCCCAGCAGCTGCAATTCCATTCTCAACGAATATGCGTATTTGTCCAGCGTGCTTTTTGTGATCGCGTATAAGCCCGTAAACGGCAAGGGATCTAAAGGGGCAAGCTCGCTGGTCGTGATGATGATTTTACTCCCCTCTTTTAATAACGGCAAAAAGGTCTTGTTGATCCGATACACCCCAAATACGTTGATCTCGAACGCCCTTACGAAGTTTTCCTCGGAATATTCCACCAAGGAGTTCAGCGTATAGATCCCCGCAAAATGCAAAACGACGGAAAGCTGGTCGGTGTGCTGACAAACCTTTTCATACGCCCGCTGCACGCTGGCAAGGTCGGTGGCGTCGTATTCGATGGGCAAAACGTTTTCTTCCCCCTCCTCCACCTTTTTATCCAGCGCAAAGACAAAATATCCCGCCGCTGTCATTGCACGCAGGGTCGCCTTTCCCATGCCCCCGTACGCGCCCGTAATCAATGCGTATTTCATGGCTTTTCTCCTTTTTTCCATTGTATCACACACCAAACAAAAAGGCAAGCGCATCACGCGCCTGCCCTCTTGAAAAATAAAATGTAAAATGCAATGGGTGTATATGCAAGGGTTAATCCTCGTTCTGTTTTTTTGCAGCGTTGCAGCACGAGCAGTTTCCGCTGCAAGAGGAACAGTCGCACCCGACCGATTTCCCCTGCTTTTTGCGGATCACCGACAATGCAATCACGCCGCCAACAATCAGCACCGCCACCACCAAAATAATTACGTCAATGGGTTTCATATTTTTTCCGCCTTACGTTTGTTGTAGAAAGTGATCCCCACCGTTGCCGCCGCAGCCGCAGCCGCCCACAGGAATACCGTCCACCAAGCAATACCGATGGTATAAATCACCGTACCGCCCAAGAAAGATACTGCCAACCAGAACAATATCGTCCAGACAAATTTCCCTTTGGGCAGCTCTGCACGCGCCGTTGCCACCGCCGCAAAGCAAGGGATCGTGGTCATATTGAATACGATGAAAGAGATCAGCCCCGCAGGCTTGATGCCCGTTGCGGCGATCATGGCAAGCACCTCCAGCTCGCCCTCGGCATACGCACCGATCAGCTCGGCGTCTGCATTTTCCAGATACGCCAGCAGGTCGGCAATCACCGTAGGATCTAAGTCCATTTCCAAAAGCTCTGCCGTAAACGCGCCCGACGACATCAGCGCAAGCACACACGCCGCCAAGGTGTAGAACGTACCGACGACGTTTTCCTTGGCAATCAAGCCCGTCACCGCCGCCACCGCGAACACCCAACCGAATTGACCCAGCTGCGCGCCAAAGCCAAGCGGTGTGAACACGTACTGCACTACCCCGCCGATCGACGCCAAGATGGATTCGTTCATCGGCACAATGCCATTCCAGAACGCCCAGCCAAAGTTGGACAAGAACCAGATTACGATTGTCGACGCCAAAATGACAGTGAACGCCTTTTCGATGAAATGTTTCATCTTTTCCCAAAGGTGCAGCATCAGGTTTTTAAATCCAGGCATATGGTAGGTGGGCAGCTCCATGATGAACGTCGAGGCTTCCCCTTTCATCGTTGTGGATCGCATCGCCAGCAACGCCACAAACGCCACCAAAATGCCGATCACGTACATGCCGTAGGTGATAAGGTCTGCATTCGCAAATCCAAACGCCGTCACCAACCCGCCAGCAATCGCCGTCAAGATGGGCAGCTTTGCCCCGCAGGAGAAAAACGGAATAACCCGCACGGTTGCCGTACGCTCTTTTTCGTCGGCAAGCGTTCTGGTATTGATCATGGCGGGCACGGAACAGCCAAAACCCATGATCATCGGCATAAATGCCCTACCCGAAACGCCGAAACGACGGAACACTCTATCCAAAATGAATGCCACACGCGCCATATAACCGCTGTCCTCTAAAATCGAGAAGAGCAGGAAGAGCACCAAAATCTGCGGCAGGAAGCTAAGCACCCCGAATACGCCGCCAAGCACCCCCTCTACGATCAAGCCTATCGCCCAATCGGAGGCGTTTGCCGCCTCTAAAAGGCTGACGATCCAATCCCCTAAAGCACCCGTTCCCAAATCCAAGAGGTTGAATAGGATTACACCGGGGGAATTGAAACCAACCGAAAAGAATACGCCCTTAAAGACGTTTTCGCTTTCCAGCCCGCACCACTCACCAAAAGACGGAATGATCGACCCAAGATACAAAAAGTCCTCAGAGAACGTCAAATGGAACACCGCAAACAAAATCACCAAGAAGATGGGAATGCCCGCCCATTTGTTGGTCATCACCTTATCCACCTTATCCGATTTGCTCATTTCGTGCTTTTGATAGCTTGCCGCACGCTTTAAGGTGGTGGTAAAGTTCTTTTCTATGTATTTGTATCTAGCGTCGGCAATTTCTGCCTCGGCATCCAGCTTTATCTCGTCGTGCAAACGCAGAAAATCGTCCACCGCTTTTGCTTCATCGGGGTGATTTTGCACCTCCAATTCATCCTTTTCCACCAGCTTTACCGCGTGGAATACGGGCGAGGATACCCCTTTTAATTCGAGTGCAATCTTCGCATTTTGCACCACGTGCCAAAGGGCGCTGTGCTGCAACACGCTCTCCCCTTTGCGCTGCTTTTGCACCGCCTCCAACGCCCTCTCTACCAAAAGATCTACGTTCGTAGATTTCAGCGCGGAAATTTCCACCACGGGCACGCCAATGCGCTTTTCTAAGGTCTGCTCGTCAATGTCGTCCCCACGCTTTTCCAGCACGTCCGTCATGTTCAAAGCAATGACCATGGGCACGTCGATTTCCAATAGCTGCGTGGTCAAATACAGGTTGCGTTCTAAGTTCGTCGCGTCAACAATGTTGATGATACAATCTGGCTTTTCGTCCAAAATGTAGTTTCTGGCAATCACCTCTTCGGGGGTGTACGGAGAAAGCGAATAAATCCCCGGAAGATCGACGATCTCCACAGGCAGATCTCCCTTTTTATACGTACCCACCTTTTTATCCACCGTCACGCCCGGCCAATTGCCTACGTGCGCTGTAGAACCCGTCAACGCATTAAATAAAGTGGTCTTTCCGCTGTTGGGGTTGCCCGCCAAAGCAAAACGAAAATTCGCCATTATTTCCGCCTCCCTGTGTCCATTAAAATGCACGCCGCCTCGGCGTTGCGAAGGGTGAGCTCGTAGCCGCGAATGCTGATTTCAATCGGGTCGCCCAGCGGCGCTTTCTTTCTTAAAAGAATTTCCGTACCCGGCGTAACCCCCATATCAAACAAACGGCGGCGAATCCGCTTTTCGCCCTCTACGGAAAGGATGATGCCGCGTTCCCCGATGTTAAATTCTGACAACGGTTTTTTCATAACAACCTCTCTTTTCATTTCTTAACCGTGGTTAATTTTCAAACGTATTATATCATTATTTTATGTCCTTGTCAAGAAAAATAAACCTTGGTTAATAAATTTTTTTGAAAAATTTGTCATTTCTAAATATAAAAAGGGCAGGATCATAGATCCTGCCTTTAAAAAATACGCTTAAAATTGTACGGTTTTTTTGCCTTTTTTAGCGCAAAAAAACGCAAAAACGCTTATTTTTTATTCAATTTTGCTCGCATTGCCGCCACCGTTTCGGCGGAAAGAAGATGTTCCATGTGGCACGCATCCACCTCGGCGGTCTGTTCGGATACCCCCAAAGAAAGCAAAAATTCCTTAATCAAGCAATGCTTTTCAAAAACCTCGCGCGCGTACTTCGCGCCCGCGCCCGTCAATTGTAAATGCTTGCCGTCCTCTTCCACGTACCCCTTTTCCAAGAGGATTTTCACCGCCTTATTTACTGCCGCGCCAGAAACCCCCAAATCGCGCGCAACGTCAATGCGGTGCACAACGGATTTCTGCTCTGAAATCAGCAAGATGCTCTCTAAATAATCCTCTTCCGACTGGTGGTATTTTGCGTAAGTATTCATCCTTTTCCCTCTTATTTTTCTTTGATTTTTTTGCCGCATTTGGAGCAAACGCACCGTTCGCCAAACAATCCCTTTTTATATGTTCTGCTGAAGATTGCGCGGCAATGTGGACAACGAGATTCATCCATTAGTTCCATTCCTTGCTTAGCGTCGGGATCGCCTTGCAGATGCGCTTTTCGCAGCCATTCGTACGCCTCTTCGTGTTCCTCACTGCTGGCAGCTAACTCGAACAACGTTATGCCAAGCATCAAACACACGGACGAATCGCCGTTTTCGTACGCCTTTTTGTACCAGTAAACGGCTTTTCGTTTCCCATCGTCCGTCTTGACGTTCTTCTCATACAACCGACCCAGTTGCGAATAGGCTTTTTTATTTCCTGCTTGCGCCGCACGCTCGAACCAAAAAGCCGCTTTTTCCACGCTGAAAAAAGGATTTTTGGCGGAATATACCTGCCCTAAATCGTACGCAGCATCGACGACGCCCTGTTCGAACGCCTTTTCCATAAGCCGAATGCCCGTATCGTAATGCTCACAAACCGCCACTTCTAAACAGCCCAAGTTCCACATTGCCTTTGCGTTGCCTTTGTCTGCCGCGGCGCGATAATATTCCATCGCTTTATAATAGTCCTGTTCGCACCCGTGCCCAAATTGATAACATACGCCGCAATTTACCATTGCGAACACAACACCCTGCTCGGCAGCCTTTTTGTAAAACCAAAGCGCTTTTTCGTAATCCTGTTTTACTCCTTCACCCCGATACAGCGCCACGCCCATATTATACAGCTGCTGAGGGGTATAGCTCGGTTTCTCCTTTTCCGTCGCAGGGGTGGGCTTGGCAGTATCCGCCTCTTTTTGCGTGGT
>JAZURU010000205.1:0-6161 GCA_045606365.1 Candidatus Scatosoma sp.
AGTCGTCCTCACCAAACGCAGGCGCGGTGTGTACGATGCCCACGCCCTCGTCTGCGCCGACGTAGTCCGCCGTAACAACGCGGAACGCGCCCTCTGCTTTTTTATCCGCAAAGTACGGGAACAGCGGCTGATAGGTTTCCCCTACCAAGTCTGCGCCCTTGCACTCTTTTACAATCGTGGGCTCTGCGCCGAATACCTTTTGGAATTTTGACAGCGTGTTTTTACAAGCCACCAAAATTCTGTCGCCGACGTCCACAAACGCATAATCCAGCTTTTCGCCGACCGCCAAGCAAAGGTTGGAGGGCAGCGTCCAAGGGGTGGTCGTCCATGCCAGCAGATAGACGGGCTTGCCGTTTTCGCTCATTGCAGAACGGAACTGCGCGATCACCCATCTGTCCTGACGGGGACGGGTGGAGTCCGATTCCCTCGTATCCGAAATGGACAGCGAGGTTTCGCAGTGCGTACAGTACGGCGTCACGCGGTAATCGCGGTAGATCAGCCCCTTATCGTAGCAGGTCTTAAACGCCCACATAACGCTTTCCATAAAGGTGGGGGTCATCGTCTTGTACGCGTGGTCGTAATCGACCCAGCGCGCCATCTGCTCGACGTATTCCTTCCAAGCCTCGTTGTTCGAGGACACGATCTCGTAGCATTTGTCGTTGAAGGCGCCGATGCCGAGGGTGCGTTCAATCTCGTTTTTGTCGTTGATCCCCAGCAGCGCCTCCGCCTGGTTTTCAATGGGCAAGCCGTGGCAATCCCAGCCCCATACTCTGGGCACCTTGTAGCCGCGCATCGTCCAATAGCGGGCAAGCATGTCCTTGATGAAAGAAACCAGCACCGTACCGTGATGCGGCTTTCCCGTGGGGAACGGAGGCCCGTCGTAAAAGACGTTTTCCTTTTCCGTTCTTTGGTCTACCGAGCGTTCGAAAACCTGATTGTCCTTCCAAAAGTCAATGATGTCCTGCTGAAAGTTCGTAAAATCGGGTTTTGACGACAATTCTTCGTATTTCATATCCGTTAACCTCTTCCGTTCTCGACGGGCGCTTACTGATAAAAACCGCCCGTTCTTTATAAACATAAAGAATTATAGCATAGGCGGAAAACAAAAGTCAAGAGCATTTCACCCAACAGACAAACAATTTTTTTCGTTTGCGTACAGTTTGGGTTTCAACTTTGATTGACAAAGCCCAACCTCTATGGTATAATGTACAGTGTAGTGTGGGGGATAACGCTCTGCGCTGCCTTGCATTTTTGAAAATTATTATATTTTTTAAGGAGACCTATTTTATGAAAACGGTTGAAAAGGTTATCTTTGTGGTTTACGACGGTCTGGGTGACAGACCCATCGAAGAATTCGGGTACAAAACCCCGCTTGAAGCAGCAAAAACGCCGAACTTTGACGCAATCGCGGCAAAATCCATGTGCGGCTTGTCGAACGCGCTCGGTCGTGGCATTCGTCCCGGCAGCGACGTTTCCCACCTTGCTATCTTCGGCTATCCCATGGAAAAATACTACACGGGCAGAGGCCCCATCGAGGTTGCCGGTTTGGGTATCAAATTGCAGGAAGGCGACGTTGCGTTCCGCGGCAACTTTGGTACGGTAGACGCAGATTGGAACATTCTTGACCGCAGAGCTGGCCGTATCCGCGTGGTAGACGAATTTGCAGCGGCGATCGACGGTATGGAAATTGACGGCGTGCAGGTTATCGTAAAACCCGGCACGGCGCACCGCGCAGGCGTTGTGTTCAGAGGCAAAGGGCTCTCTGCAAACATCACCGACGCAGACCCTCATGCAGAGGGCTTGCCCGTAATGGAGGTTAAACCCGCAGACGACACCCCCGAGGCAGCTTTCACCGCCAGCATTTTGAACAAGTTCATGCGTCGTTCGTATGAGATTTTGGACAAGCTGGAAAGCAACAAGCAGCGCGCGGCAGAAGGAAAATTCCCTGCAAACTTCCTGTTGCTTCGCGGCGCGGGTATGTATCCTACGATGCCCACTTTCGAAGAAAAGTACGGCTTGAAGGCAGCTTGTATCGCAGGCGGCGGCTTGTATAAAGGCATCGGCGCGTTCCTCGGCATGGATCTGATCGAAGTGGAAGGCGCTACCGCTTTGCCCGACAGCAACGTTCGCAACAAATTCATCGCAGCGAAGAAAGCGCTGGAAGAATACGACTTCGTGTTCACCCACGTAAAGGCGACCGACTCTTTGGCAGAGGACGGCAACCCCGTTGGCAAGAAAGAATTTATCGAAAAATGCGACGTTGCTATGGAAGAGCTTTTGGATTTGCCCGACAACGTTCTGTTGGTAATCACGGCGGACCACTCCACCGCATGCGAATTGAAGGCGCACTCGGCAGAACCCGTACCCGTGCTGTTCTGTTCCAGCCACGTACGCATTGACGAGGTAAAGGAATTTAGCGAACGCGCTTGCGCGAACGGCGGCTATGGCAGAGTGGAAGGCAAAGACATCATGCCCGAGATCATGAACATCATGGGCAAGCTGCATTTGATCGGCGCTTAACCCCTTTATTCCAGCAAAAAATGCGGATTGCTCCGCATATAGAAAATAGCCTAATTTCAACAAACTTCCAGGCTCCCTTGGAAGTTTGTTGCATATTACGCGCATTTAAAGACAACCATGATAAAAATTACTTCTTTGTGCGACAACGTCAATAATCATAAAAAAATGTGGGCTGCAGAGGGAAATTCTATCCTTATCGAAGTAGACGAAACGAAGATTCTCTACGACGTGGGCAGATATCCCGAGATTCTGCAACACAACCTCGCATGTCTCAATCTATCCTTGGAGGACATTGATTACGTCATTCTTTCCCACGGACACAAAGGCCATTGCGGCGCAGCGCACGCCTTGCACTATCCGTCCCGCACTACCGTGCTGTTCGGTTCAGGATTGTTCGTCCCCAAGTTTAAGTGGAAACCAGAAAAAGCCAAGCCCGTGCAAAACGAGCTTTTGGAATCCGCTTTACCTAAGGATGCGGTCTGCGTACAAAACGTTCACGAAATGGACGGCGGCAGAGTTTTGGTATATAAAACGCCCGACCGTTTTTCTAAGGAAGAAAAAGACGCCGAAAAGCATTTTCTGTTAAAAATGCATGATCGTTTCCGCCCCGATTTCTTCGAGGAGGAGTTGAACGTTTGCATTCGCACACGCAAAGGTTTGATCATCTTGACCGGTTGCGCGCACCGCAAACTGGACAACATTGTCCATACAGCAATGGAATTAACGGGCGAACGCAGAATCTATGCGCTGATTGGCGGCACCCATATTGTAGACGATCGCAATCGTCTGCAAGCCTTTTTTGCTTTGGTAAGAGCGCTTAATATTCAGTATGTTGCCCCGTCCCATTGTACGGGCTTTAAAAGCATTGCGGCAATCGCTAAGCGGTATAAAAAGCGGTATTTAGAATTTAACACAGGCAAAACGCTGCAATTCGAATAAAAATATACGTTAGGGAAACTTAAGATGAACAAGAAAGATAAAATCATTCGCGCTTTAAAAAAGAGAATTTTATATCTGATCGTCATCATCGTCGGCGTTGTTCTAATTTTCATCGGCGCTTGGCAAAACGACGGTGACCTTTTGGAGGTTGCGTTCGGTCTGCTTTCAGGTGCAATCGTAGCCTTATTATCATCGTCGCTACTCTCGAAAGCCAACCAAGAACCGTTGAAAGATGCTTCCCGCACGATTTCCCTTCTCAACGCCATCAAAAAGGACATGCAAGATCCCTGCGACGACGTAAAGGACATCGAGCTTTTCAAAGGAACTGGCAATAACGCCTTTTCTATCGAGGAGCTGCTCGCCGCCGCAAAGCGGCGCATTTGGATTTTGGGCACGAATCTTTCCAATACCATGCTGCATTATAAAAAGACGATACGGCAACGGATTTTGGAACAGGACGGCTTGGACGTAAAAATCATTGCCAACCATCCCGAAAGCCTTTTTCACCTGCTGCGCTATCACGAGATTCCAGGAAAAACGTTGCACACGATGCGTCGGGGAATTTTAGACGCAAACGAAGATTTGTTGCAGCTGCAAAAGGAAATTCTCGCCCAAAAGCCTGACGCAAATTTCACCCTTAAAACCTCTTTGGTCCAGCCCACCGTGTTGCTAATGATCATCGACGATCGCATTGTGATTTCGCATATTTTGATGTATGCCAGCACCAGCAATAACGCTCGCGTAATGTTTGAACCTTACAACCCGAACTCTGCTTTTGTAAAGCATTTCACCGAAACTTGGAACCGAGGCGAACCCTTAACATCTTGTCCCGACTGCTGTTCGGATAAAATGCTTTCGAAAAACGGCAATACCGTGGTGGAATACTCCATCACAAAAAAATACAGCCCACTGCGCGAATTCTTTTTGGGTATAGGCAACGGCATTGCAACGTTCTTCCGTTTCATCGGCAAATATTTTGCAACGCTTGCGGCGCCGCTGTGCTTTTTGATTGCAGCGATTATCGGCTTGATTTGTTTACAAACCGTAAACCCCGAAGAATTTTTGCTGTACAACAATATTCGCGCGGCTGCGCTGGGTATCCTTTCCGGTTCTATGCTGTCTACTGCTGAATATCTGTTCGATCATTATTCCGAACAAAAAGAATCTGTGGAAACAGATGCGGAGGAAGAAGTGCAACGGGAACGATTGCAATCGGCAATTGACGGTAATTTCTTCTGCCAAGATCAAAATTACGGCGTAGAGCTGTTCAAGGATCGAAACTCTGCCAACATACGCGATCTGATTCTTTCGGCGAAAAAACGGGTTTGGATTTACGCTACCAACCACAAATACATCAACGACCAAGAGGGCGTAGAAAGTTATTTGAAAGAAAATACGCATTTGGACGTGCGGTTTTTGATGCTTGACCCACACAGTCTGTTTCTTTCTACCCGCCACGCGGATATTCCCAAATCGAGCGCCGAGGCGTTTGCCGAAGAAATCGGCTCGAATATGGAATCTCTTTTGGCGGAATATAAGGGCTATCGCCACATCAAACTGAAATCGTATTTGCGACAGCCTACCTTTATGCTGTACCTGATAGACGACGTACTGATCGTTTCCCCTATCCTGATTCAAGGCAGAGCCCGTGAACAAGAGCATTT
The DNA here is from genome assembly GCA_045606365.1 of Candidatus Scatosoma sp. Classification (GTDB taxonomy): domain Bacteria; phylum Bacillota; class Clostridia; order Christensenellales; family Borkfalkiaceae; genus Scatosoma. Next base: position 5,124 of record JAZURU010000205.1, read on the forward strand.
CTGTTTTAACCTCGTGTACCCTTCCGTAGAGAAGATCGCACGGGATTATCTGCAACATTTCCAAGGCGTTTGGAAGGAATCTAAAAAGATCTCCGCGAAAAGTGCGCGCTACGTTAAAAGAAAGCGCTCGAAATTCATCACGGTGGAAAAGGGACAAAAAATCCAATTGATTTGTTCTTCCTACCAACCCGCTGAAAAAACAGAAAGTATCCCCACGTAAAAAAGGCGACGAGAGTCGCGCCTTTGGCGGCGCGCCCCGCTCCGACATTATCAATGTCGTCCTTTGCCTTCCTACTTTCCCAATAGCTTGCTTCCGCAGGCAAAGCGCTCACTCTCGTTCGCGGCTCCACCCTCGCCTCTCGTCGGTTCGTGTTATCCATTCCAAAAACAAAAGCACCCGAAAAGGGTGCTTTTGCTTTTGTGTTTCATGACCACATCTGCTTTTTTACGATTTAATTCACTGTACCCGAACTCCCCTTATTTGTTGTTCTTTGCTGTATTCAAAGAAGAAATCAATAAGCGTTTGACTTCTATACATAAATCCAAAATGTCTTTTTTAGGATAGTATTCACTTTCAATCAAAAGCTCTAACCAGTATTCACTTTCCGAGCATTCCTTTAACGCAATTTGTAATTTTGCAATAAAGTCTGCCTTGCCGTGTGCGTAAAACGCTTCACGAATATTTGCACCGACACTTGTTCCAGAACGAATAAGTTGATTTGTCAATACACTTTCCTTTTTTGTGTTTTTAATTTCGTTACAAACACGAATGATTTGCAACGCAAACTCTTTTGATTTAAGCACTAACGGACTTTTTTGCATTATTTTTCCCCTTTTTAATTTCAGCCGCACTTTTTCACTATTCACTATTACTTATTACTTTCAAAAATCGACAAGCAGATTTTAAGTGAAAAGTGAAGAGTGAATAGGTAATAAGTAAAATCGACAAGCTCCTTGTCGAAACTTGTCGATTTTTGGAGCAGGTAACATCATATGAACTCTTAGCATTTTATTTAACGTACCCGAACTCCCCAAATC
>JAZURU010000206.1:0-12446 GCA_045606365.1 Candidatus Scatosoma sp.
GGTGCACGGGTGACAAGCTTGGAGGTATCTTCTTCCGTCACGTTTTCCTGCAATACGTCCTCGGCGGTCTTTTCAGGCTTGTATTCGAGGTCGATTTCCATATCCGCCGCCATCAAAGCTGCGTTTTCGTAATCAATGGAATCGTTGATCCCTTTCATAATGCCCATTTTAAACAGCCGCTTGGAGATTTCCACCGCCGTGACACCCAGCTTTTCAGAGAGCACCTTCAAAGGAATGTCCTCGGTGGTGACAACGGCGTGGTCGATTTTTACCGTTTGGATTTCTTGCGCCTTTTGTTTTTTCGGCGAACGAACCTTTCTGTAGCCCGTCTTGTCTTCGTCGAAATCCTCCACCGTCATGCCCTGCTGCTTTTGCAAGGTACGCTTGGAAAGAGGTTTCTTTTCTGAATACGTCTTTTCCGAATAGGTCTTTTTCTTTTGCGTGGACTGCTTTGCATCCTTATGAGGCGCGCTGACTGCGCCGCCCGTAGGCGACATAGCTACGCCTTGCGGACGGGTTGGACGCATACCTGCCCCCTGCGTATTCGACCTTTCCGCTCTGGGTGCATACATTTTATCACCCTGTGGACGAGCAGGTCTTTCCCCTGCGGGACGAGGACGGTACGTAGACGTAGCCGACGTTTCTGCGCCAGGTTTTGCCACGTATTCGCCCTGCACCTGACCGTTGCGGAAATAACGGGGAGCTCTGGGTGCGGCAGGTTTGGCAGGCTCTGCCGGGGTATAGGTAGTTTCCTTTTTCGTTTCCGTCTTTTCTACCTTTTCTACTTTTTCCGTTTTTTCAGCGGTTTCTTCCGCCTTAGGAGCGTCCGCTTCGGCAGGCGTAGCTGCGGGCGTTTCCGCCTGTGCCATTTCCGCCGTTTCCTCTGCCTTGGGCTTTTCTACCTTTTCTTTCTTGGTTTTCTTTGCGGGCTTTTCTTCCGCTTTCGTTTCCGCTGGAGGAAGGATCTGTTCTTGCTTTGCAGCCTCTTCCGCAGCCGCTTTTGCCGCAGCCTCTGCCGCTGCCGCCGCAATTGCCGCAGCCTCTGCCGCTTCACGTTCTGCCTTTTGCGCCTCTAAAACGTTCAGCTTTTTCAGAATATCATTCAGACTCTTTTCAGTGGAAGAAAGGCGTTTACGCAACCCGCCAAGATGCTCTTCGCCCAAAAGCTCCTTTACTTTTTCCACGTTCTTGTAATCGTTCTTTGCCATAGATGTCAGTCGTTTCCTCCATAGATTTTCAGCTTAGGTTCGCCGTCCAAAACGGACAGGATCGCCTTTGCCAGATGATGATCCTTGATTGCTACCGCTTTCACGGCAGGCTTGTGTAAAAGCTCGGCAAGTACCCCTTTTTCCGCAACCAGCAGCGGGCAGCCCAGCCTTTCCCTCGCCTTGATGATCGTTCGTGTAGAGCTTGCGCCCATATCGCCGTCGTACACGATCAAAAAGACGGATTTTTTTTGTTTTTCGATGTCGTCTGCGCCGTAGACAAGCTTGCCGCTACGCACGCAAAAGCCAAAGTAAGAAACCAGCTTATTGTTCACCGTTCTCCTCCCCGATCCTAAAATACACCTCTTCAGGTACGGCTGCGGAGAATGCCTTGTTTAAAAGCTTTTTGCTATCTAATTTTTTTCGACATTCTTGCTCGGCGCAGATATACGCGCCCCGCCCCGGAGCCTTCCCCGTAGGGTCCGGATAAATTTCCCCGTCTGCGTTTCGCACCACGCGCAGCATCTCCTTTTTCGGCTTCATCTGCCTGCAAGCGATACACATCCGAAGGGGGATCTTCCCTTTCGCCATATTATTCTTCGTCTACCTGCTCTTCCTCTTCTTCCGCCTCGGCAGCCAGCGCCAACGCCTCGGGCGAGGACGCCGCTTTTACGTCGATCTTCCAGCCGGTCAATCTTGCCGCCAACCTTGCGTTCTGACCGTCGCGGCCGATCGCCAAAGAAAGCTTGTCGTCGGGAACGACCGCCATCGCGCTCTTTTCCCCACGCACGGTCACCGAGTTCACCGTTGCGGGCGACAACGCCTTGAAAATGAACGCCAAGGGGTTTTCGTCCCACAAAATGATGTCGATCTTTTCGCCGCCGAGCTCTTCTACCACCGCGTTCACGCGCGAGCCTCTGTTGCCTACGCAAGCGCCTACCGCGTCTACCCTTGCATCGGAGGACGCGATTGCAATCTTCGTTCTGTGACCCGCCTCACGCGCCACTTCCTTGACCTCAACAATGCCCTGCGCGATTTCGGGTACTTGCTCTTCAAACAGCTTTTTCACCAAGCCGGGCGCGGTTCTGGAAACGACAATCTGCGAATTTCTGCCGCTGTTTTTTACACGCTTTACGAACACCTTGATGGTGTCGCCAACCGCATAGCGTTCGGTGGGTACGCGATCCTGCGGGGGCATAACCCCTTCAATCTTCTTGTCCCCCAACTCGACGTATACGTTTCTGTCGTCGATCTTACGGATGATACCGGTCATCAGCTCCCCTTCCTTGTCGGAGAACGCCGAGAAAGTGCTGTCCCTTTCCGCCTCGTGGAGCTTTTGCAAAATGACCTGTCTTGCGGTCTGCGCGGCGATACGCCCAAAGTTATCGGGTTGGAAGGTGCGCACGATGGTATCCCCCACCTTGTGCGTAGGATCAAGCGCCTGCGCGTCCTCTAAGGAAATTTCCTTATCCCGATCCTCTACCACCTCGACAACGTGCTTTACCGCCTTGAACGAGATCGTGCCCAAATCGCGGTTCATCTCTACGATGACCTCCACGCCGCCGTCATACTGCTTTTTGTAAGCAGACGCCAACGCGTTTTTCAGCGTTTCCAAGAACGCGTCTTCGCTGATCCCCTTTTCCCTGACAAGATCGGTAAGTGCCGCAAAAAATTCCTTGTTATCCATAATTTTATCTCCTATTGAATTTCCTCAATTATTTACTGTTTTTTAACGGTATTTTGATTTTTTAGCCCTATCTTTGGTTAAAAATCAAATTCAATCGCGCGGTTGATTTTCGCAATCTTATTTTTTTCAAGTTTTAACACTTCGCCCCCAAGATCAATGGAAACGCAATGTTCGTCAAAGCCAACCAGCGTAGCCTCAAAATATTTCTTCCCCTGCATGGGCGCGAACAACTTTACCTCTACTTTCTTGCCCATACATTTGTTGTAATCACGCTCGGTTTTCAGCGGTCGATCCAAGCCGGGGCTGGAAACGTTGAGGGTGTACGGCGCGCCAAGCGTAGGATCCAGCTCGTCTAAAACGGGGTCGATCGCACGGTGGAACGCCTCGCAAGTGTTCAAATCCACACCCCCCTCGACGTCGATGTAGATGGTGAGCGCAGGCTCTCTGCCCTGTTTAAACTCCACCTCTACAATCTCGATATTCATACTATCTGCGATCGGCTGTAAAACCGCTTGAATTTCCTGTACGCTCTTTACCTTCATAATTCCCTCTTATAAGATTATGAGAGTGGCTGCACGCCACTCTCAATAACAAAAGCATTATTAAGCGTTTTTATTATACCACCTTTTTCCATATTAAGCAAGCGTTTTGCAATAATTTCTTAAAAGAAATTTATAGCTGCCCATTTTGCCAGCGCCTATCCCGGATTACAGGGGCAGGCTACCCCGCTTTTTGATCAGCTCCACAAAAATCTTCGCCGTCGTCGCCGCATCCTCAAACGCGCGGTGGTGATTGAAATCAAAGCCGTAATAATCGGCAATCGTATTCAGCTTGTAGTTGGCAAGCCCCGCCGCAGCCAGCTGCTCTTGCGCCAGCACCACGGTGTCCAGCGCGGGGTTGGAAAATACGTAGCCGTTGTCCTTGCCGTAATGACGGATAAACCCGTAGTCAAAGTTGACGTTATGCCCAACCAAAATCGCACCGTCCACGAATTTGAAAAAGTCCGCAATCACCTTGTCTACCGTCGGCGCGCCGATCAGATCCTCGTCGTGGATGCCCGTCAGCTCGATAATCTTCGGCGACAGCCTTTCGTTGCAAGCAACGAAGGTGGCAAACTTTTCGCGAATCTCACCGTCGATCAGCTTGACAGCGCCCACCTCGATAATCTTATCCATCTTACCCATCGAGGGCTGCCAAACCAGCCCCGTGGTTTCCAGGTCGAACACAACCACCGTCTTACCCTTCAGCGCCGCGGGCTTTTCCGCGACGTCGAAAAAACCCGCCTGACGGTATTCTACGTACGGTTCGGGAAAAACCGTGTGATAATATTTCGGCACGGGCTTGGACGCCTTCGCCTTGGGGATAAAGCCCTCGGGCGCATGCCCCAAATTGATCTTTCCCGCCTTGAAAGAGGGATGACCGTTAAATTCCTCGTTGGCGCCCAAGATTACGATGCTGTCCCCCACCTGCAAGGTCTTGATCTTTTCCTCGGTCGCCTTTTTGGGAAAATAAGTACACCTAAGCATGCCCGACCCGTCCGATACCGTCACCGAATAGCGGGTTCTTTGTACGTCCTCGTTCGTTTTTTCGTTGCGCTTGACGTACTTCTTTTCCTCGAAATAGGTGATCTTGCCGCAGACGGCAAATTCACCGTCCACGCACCCCATGTCCGCAATGTACACCGCCTCGGCAGGGATTGCGTCCGCGCCATCGATGCGCTTGTACCCCTCGATCGGAAAAGTACGAATCTCGGAAGCAAACGTTTCCTCCTTGGTTTCGACGCTCTGGTGTAAAAGGGATTCGTCCCGCGCCTTTTCCACCACCTTTACGTTGCCGTAAAAAGTGCCGCAATATTGCGAGGAAAGATAGGCGCTGACCGCGTCCATCAGCTTTCCCGACGTGAACAGGGTCTGTTCGTCCGCCGCCACCTCGAAATAGAAATTCGCGCCGCTTTCCAGCAGCTGCACGAAAATATCGTCCACCTTTAAAAACGCCGCCGCGGCAGGAAAGCTGTCGCAGACGAATTGAAAAATGCGTTCCTTAGCAAGCTCCTCGTCCAGCACTCTCTTTACAATCTTTATCTTTGCCCGAAACTCGGCAGGCAGAAAAGTTTGTGAAATTTCCGTCGCCGCAAGCTCCTCTTCTTTGGAAAACGAACGGTCGGTAATCAGCACAAATTCGGCAAGCTTTTCTTTTTTATACACGTTGATCCCCGCAAGGACGGCATTTCTAAGCCCATCCAAAGCGCGCAACGCGCGTAAGTACTCATGCGTTCTGTCCATCGCTAAGCAATTCCTTCAATTCCCGTAAAAACGTTTCGCGCGCCTTTGTCGCCTCGACCTTTAAATAGGGCTCCCCTTTTTTAAAGAGCAAACAATACCCGTTGCCGCCTGCGATCCCCAGATCGGCGTCCTTCGCCTCGCCAGGGCCGTTCACAACGCAGCCCATCACTGCGACCTTTGCCTTTTTCTTATACGGCAGCACAAAATTCGACACCTCGCGCGCCAGCTCCATGCTATCCCAGCCGCATCTGCCGCAGGTCGGGCAGGAAACCACCTCTACGTAATCCTCCTCCAAGCCGCAAGCCTGCAAAATGCGTTTTGCCGCATACACCTCTTCCACAGGGTCGTCGGTGAGCGAAACGCGCAGCGTATCCCCCACGCCCTGCAACAAGAGCGCGCCGATGCCTACCGAGCTTTTTACAATCCCGCTGGCGGTTGTGCCCGCCTCCGTGACGCCGACGTGCAGGGGGTAAGAAGTGCGATTTGCCAGCAGCAGGTACGAGTTCACGGTCATCGGAACGTCCGACGCCTTTACGGAAATGGCGATGTCGTACACCCCGAATTTTTCCAGCGCCGCTACGTTATAGAGGGCGCTTTCCACCAGCGCCTCCGGGCTTCTGCCGTACTTTTGCAAAAAGTGCGGTTCAATGCTGCCCGTGTTTGCGCCCACCCGTACGGGAATACCGTGCACCTTGACGCAATCCGCCACGTATTTAATCTTTTCCTCCCCGCCGATATTGCCTGGGTTAATCCGCACCTTATGCGCGCCGTTTTCAATCGCCGTCACCGCCAGCTGATAGGAAAAATGGATATCCGCAACCAGCGGCAAGCCACATTCCGCCGCCACCCGCTTGATTGCCGCAGCGTCCGCCTCGTCTGCCACCGCCACGCGCACGATCTCGCAGCCCGCAGCCTTTAACGCAGCGATCTGCTGCAAGGTCTTTTCGACGTCTGCCGTCTTGGTAGTGGTCATAGACTGAATCCGCACCGGTGCGCCGCCGCCCAGCGAAACACCGCCAACGTTTAACCTTTTTGTATGCTCTCTAACCGTCATGCCTCACCTCCGTTGTCCCTTTTGCTATCCCGCGCGTCCCGCATCATCTTTTTCAGCTCGGTCATAAACGAAGAAATATCCTTAAACGAACGGTATACCGACGCATAGCGAACGTAGGCAACCTCGTCCGTTTCCTTCAACGCCTCCATGACCATTTCGCCGATCGCCTTCGAGGTCACCTCGCTTTCCATACTGTTGTATACGCGGCGAGAAATATCCCCGACGATCGCGTCGATCGTATCGGCGGAAACCGCCCGCTTTTCGCATGCCTTTACAATCCCTCTGCGAACCTTTTCCGCATTGTAGGATTCCCGCGTGCCGTCGCTTTTTACCACCAAAACGGGGGTCACCTCAATCGTTTCGTAGGTGGTAAACCGTCTGCCGCAAAGGGTGCATTCCCTACGGCGACGAATGCTCTTCCGATCGTCCGAGGAACGGGAGTCGATTACCTTACTTTCCGTACATTCACAATACAAACATTTCATTCGTTTTTCTCCTAAATCCGTACATGGTATCCCTTAATTTTTCTTTCCTTTGCGTTTTCGGATTTCTAAGACCTCTTTTTCATAGCCTCTTCCCGAGGGCACGTAATAGATCTTATCCTGCAACGAATCGGGCAAATATTGCTGTTCTACGTAGCCGCCGTAGCTGTGCGGGTACTTATATTCCCGCCCCGCCGCCTTATCTTCAGCGCTGCCGTAGCTGGTATCCTTTAAATGGGCGGGCACACGGTCGTCGTTGTCGGAAACGGCGTCTGCCTTTGCCGCATACATCGCCTCTACCACCGAGTTGCTCTTTTCCGCCTCGCAAACGTATATGATCGCCTCGGAAAGGGGGATCATCGCCTCGGGTATCCCGATCTTTTCTAAGGCGTACATCGCCGAAGTGGCAATCTGCAACGCCCGAGGATCTGCCATGCCCACGTCCTCGGCAGAGTGCACCACCAGCCGCCTTGCCACCAGCATGGGGTCGCAGCCGCCTTCGATCAGGCGCTGCGCATAATACAGCGCGGCGTTCGCGTCGCTGCCGCGCAAGGATTTGCAAAACGCCGACAGAAAATCGTAATAGCTATCCTCGTTGTAGGAAAGCGCTTTCCGTTGAATGGACTGTTCGGCATCGGCAAGGGTGATATGTATCACGCCCTGTTCGTTGGGGTTGGTGGTCAACGCCGCCAGCTCTAAGGCGTTGTACGCGGTGCGAAGATCCCCGCCCGCTACGCGGGCGATATGCTCGATGGCGCTATCGTCCACGGTAAGGTTCATCTTCCCCAAGCCCTTATGACGGCTTTTGATCGCCTTGCGAATCGCCTCGGCAATGTCCTCCTTTTGCAGCTTTTTAAATTCGAATACCCTGCAGCGGGAAACGATTGCGGGGGTCATCGAGGCATACGGATTTTCCGTTGTAGAGCCGATAAAAATGATGGTGCCCTGCTCGATAGCAGGCAACAGAGAATCGCTTTGCGTCTTGCTGAAACGGTGGCACTCGTCCAACATCAAATAGGTACGCTTGCCGTACATGCGAAGATTATCCCTCGCCTCCTCCACCGCCTTTTTGACGTCGGCAACCCCGGCGTTGACAGCGTTCAGCTTGATAAATTCCCCGTTCGTTCTAAGCGCGATGATATTGGCAAGGGTCGTTTTCCCGCAGCCGGGAGGCCCCCAGAAAATACAACTGCCCAACCGATCGGTCGCAATGGCGCGGCGCAGCAGCGAGCCCTCTGCCACGATATGCTTTTGGCCGATAAATTCGTCCAAGGTATTCGCGCGCATACGCTCGGCAAGCGGCTTTGCCTGCTCCTCATGATTGTGGTTGTTAAAATCGAATAAATCCATACCTGCCCCTATTCTTTTAATAATAAGCGTATTTTATTGATGTGTTTTTTTCCCAGCTCGTAGCCCTGCTTGTAGGCAAAATCAAGGTTCTTGAAGGCGTATTGGCTCATAACCCCAAGGTCGGGTTCCAGCCAAAGATCGTATTGTTTACGCACCCGCCGCTTGTACGCCTGCGTGCGCGCGTTATCCATAATATCCACCACCTCGGTGAGCACCGTCAATGCATTCGGACAACGCTGTTTGCAGCTCCTCTGCCCCAAAACGTCTACGGCGATCACGACGTCAGCACCCATCCTTTTTACCTCGTCCACGGGCACACGCTTTAATACGCCGCCGTCGACAAGGCGCATACCGTCCATTTCCGTCGGCTTAAAAACAGACGGGATGGAAGAGGACGCCACCACCGCATCCACCACGTTGCCGCTGGAAAATTCAACCAACTCCTGCTGGATCATGTCCACCGCCACACAGGAAAAAGGAATTTTTAATTCGGAAAAATCCTGTTCCCCAATATAACGTGAAAGCAGCTTTCGCATCTTGCGGGTATCCAGCACGCCACCCGGTTTGTTGGTGATGTCCACAAGGTCGAAAAAGCGTAGCGCGCACGCCGCTTTTTGGATCTCAGACGGGGCAAGCCCCGCCGCATACGCCGCGCCAACCACCGCCCCCATCGAACAACCGCTGATAAAAGCAGGAAAAATCGCCGCCTCTTCTAACGCCTGCAAAAAACCGATGTGGGCAATTCCACGGCTGCCGCCGCCGCCCAACGCTAAACCTAAACTTTTCATGCTTACTCCTCCCTAAGCTGCAAACGCCACCAACGCCTGCCGTTATGTACAACCGCATCACAACCACCCTGAAGGAATCCCTTGAAAAGCGATTTTTTATCCTTTGTTATTGCCTTTTATCCCGCACTTTATTCGTGCGTGTACGCCCCTAAAATTTTACATTCCAGCGTATTTTCTTTCAGCTCCTTGAGGAATACCGAAATCCCCTCGTCCGCTACGTTGCAATCCGCCTCGATAAAAAAACGGAACTCGCCGGGGCGGTTTTTGACAGGACGGCTTTCCAGCTTGGTCATGTCGACGTTGTAGCCCGCAATGATTTTCAGCAACGACAAAAGGCTGCCGGGCTTGTTCGGGCAAACCACTGAAAAGAAAAGCCGATTGCTTTCTTTAGGCAGCTGGTCCTCCCCCCTTTTTACCAAGAGAAAGTAAGTAAAATTGTGTTTTTCATCCGAAAGACACTCTTCCCCCACAACGAATCCGCGGCGCAAATTTTCCACGTGCGCGCCTGCGATCGCCGCGCTTTTACCGCTTTCGTCCTCCATGGCTTTGGTCAATCCAAACGCCGTCGATTCCGTTTCCCTAAGCGCAGCAAACGGCATACGCTTACTTAAAAATTCCGAACACTGGCTAAGCGCCTGCCCGTGCGAATATACTCTGCCAATCTCCGAAAGACTGACCCCCGCCTTGTGAACAAGGCGATGATCGATCCGCAGGACGTATTCCTTGACGGCGTACAGCCCCTGCAACTCCTGCAACAAATCCAAATTTTGCGTGACGCTGCCCTGCAAGCTGTTTTCAATGGGAATGGCGCACGCGTCCGCCTTGCCCGTTGCCACGGCGTTCAGCACCTCGGCAAAATTACGGAAGGGCATACACTCGTTCCAGCCGCCCTCCACCGCATTCTCTCTTTCTAAAAAGGCGCGCGCCGCCAAATGCGAATAACTGCCTTCCGGCCCTAAGTACGCGATTTTCATATCTCTCTCCTTTTCTTTACAACCGCTTTTACACCAGCGCCGCCAGATCCAGCAGCAACCGTTCGGTGTCCTCCCAGCCGATACAAGGGTCGGTGATGGACTTTCCGAACACCTCGTCGTGCGCCTGATTGCCCTCGACCAAAAAGCTTTCGATCATAAAGCCTTTTACAATCCCTTTAAAGGTTTCGTCAAAGCGTCTGTTCTGCATAACTTCGTGCGCGACACGAATCTGCTGGCGGTGCTTTTTGCCCGAATTCGAATGGTTGCAGTCGATGACGATCGCAGGATTTTCCAGCTTGCTACCGCGATAAATTTCCTCTAAGTGCATCACCGTTTCGTAATGGAAATTAGGCACGTCCAAGCCGTTGCCGTCCACACCTCCACGCAAAATCGCATGCGCGTAAGGGTTGCCGTTCGAACGCACCTGATAATTGCGATATTTGAATACCTGCGGGCTTTGCGCCGCAAAAATGGAATTGATCAGGGCGGGGATATTGCCACTCATGGGGTTTTTCAACCCGACAGGCGCGTCTACGCCACTGGCAACCTGACGGTGCAGCTGATCTTCTACACTTCTTGCGCCTACCGCGTGATAGGACAGCAAGTCCTCTACGTACGCCGTGTTTTCAGGATAGAGCATCTCGTCCGCCGCCGTCAACCCAGAGGCATTGATCGCCGCAAGGTGCAACGCGCGGATGCTGCGGATCCCTCGAACGATGTCCGCCTCGCCATCGGGATCGGGCTGCAGGAACATGCCTTTATAGCCCACCCCTTTCGTGCGGGGCTTGTTCGTATAGACGCGGGGAACGATGACCAGCTTGTCCTTGACCTGTTCGTTCAGTTTCCCCAACCGAGCGATGTATTCCAACGTCGGCGCGGATTCGTGCGCGGAGCAGGGGCCGATCACCACCAGCATCTTTTCACTCTTCCCTGAAATAACCGCACGGATCTCTTCGTCCCTTGCCGCTTTAATCTTCTGCATCTCCGCCGTCAGTGGAGTTTCCGCTTTAAATTCCTCCGGCTCTGGGATGTAGTTTTGCTTTTGCAACATATCTAAATTCTCCTTTCGAAAAAACTGTTATTCTTTTACCGCTTGAATATACCTTTCTATTTCCTCGGAAACGTAGTCCGAAATCGGGGTATGAAACTGCAAGCTGCTGCGTACCATAGACGAGCTGACGTGCAAAAGATGCTGCGGGCAAGGCAGATATACGGGCACCATGTCTGCGTTTAAACGCTTAGACGCAAAGTAATTCGCGTTCTCGTATTCGAAATCTACCGTGTTGCGAATCCCGCGCACGTAGAAAGGGGTGTTCTCCTTTTTTAATAGCTCTGCCACTGTGCCTGAAAATACAATTACGCGAACGCGCGACTCGTTTCCATACACAATCTGCAGCATTTCCCTTCTTTGCTCCAACGTAAAGCAGGGCGTTTTTGCAGGGTTGAGCATCAGCGCCACCACCACCTCGTCAAACAGCTGCAAGCATTGCCCAATCAAGGTTTCGTGCCCCTTTGTGATGGGGTCAAACGTTCCTGCAAATATACATTTTCTCTTCATGGTTAATTCCTCTCCTTGGGTCTAAAAAAGGTGAGCACCGTCTTTCCGTATTTGCGCTCGTCATATTTTTCCAAGCCGTCCACATCCCCCTCAAAGGGCTTGTCCCGTTCAAATACCAGCACGCCGTTTTCCGCAAGCAAGCCTTTTTTTGCAATCTTTTCCACTGCGCGCACCCCTACATCCAAGGCATAGGGTGGGTCGATAAAGATCACGTCAAAAGGCTGGCGGGCAAAATCCAAATACGCCTCGGCATCCAGATTATACACCTTTGCTTCCTTGCCCTCTTCGATTTTCAGCGTACGCATATTCTTCCTTAAAAGCGCCACGCTGTCCTTTGCTTGGTCGTTGAACACCACCTCTGCCGCGCCGCGGGAAAGGCTTTCCAGCCCCAACGCGCCGCTACCCGAAAACAAATCCAATACCCGCGCGCCGACGATTTTCGTCGACAGAATATTAAATAGCGATTCTTTCGCCCTATCGGACGTGGGACGCACGTCGTCCCCCGAAAACTCTGCCAATACCCGACTTCTGTATTTGCCGCCGATAATTCTCATAGTTTCTACCCGATTATTTGCGCTTGCGCGGTTTCGTGCCGGGCAAGCCGCCGTAATTGATTTTCTTTACCTTATTCGCTTCGGCTGCCGCCGCTCTGTCGGCAAGCTCCTGCGCTTTAATCGTCTTATTTCTTCTACCGTACGCGCCAAGGATATAGAACACACCCGATACGGCAATAGGCAATACCCCAAACGCCGCGGATACCAAATAGCTTACGGCAAAACCGCTTGCATTCAAATAGAAGAACGGCAATACCGACCAGCCTGAAATGAGCATAGCAATTAAAAACACAATGGAATACTGCTGTTCCCCTGCCGAATTGACCGTAGGGGGATTACAAGCAAGTAAAATAGCAAACACTACGGTATATACGGAGATAAACGCGCCCGTAACAAACCCTTTCCAAGGACGGTACTCTTTCACTTCCTTGTGCGAAGACATTTTATAGCTTTCGCCGTAAGTGTCCACCGCGTTGCGCTTAATATTCCCCGAAACGAGCATTTCATAGCCG
>JAZURU010000207.1:0-1511 GCA_045606365.1 Candidatus Scatosoma sp.
GATCCGACTTACAGCGCGACGATCACCGATTACGATTTTGATATTTATTTCAGCGGCCACGCGACGGGCGCAACGCTTACCGCGCTGTATCACAAGGAAAAAGGGCCTATGATCATGGGCTCGGTGACCGATTACGTTTTGGTCGAGCCGACCAACATGCAGCAGGCGTTAGACCGTGATCATCACCGTTCTCTTTTGCCTCGTTTCGAGTTGGTAAAGGAGGGGATAAGATACAGCTCCACCTTTTATCTTTTTGCCGATATGCAGGGCAAAAAAACGCAAAATGGGTATACCGTGTCTGCGACGACGGGCTTAACGGATAATGCGTACAACGTTTTAGACGGGGTAAAACCGCAGATAGAATATGCCTTGGGGGAAACGGGTTTAAAGATCACGGCAAGCGGCGCTGCGGGCGTGAAATTCATTCTGCCCCTGATCGCAGGCGAAGTTGTGTGCGAAAAGGGTTGCCCTCAAAAAACGGAGGATATCTTCTTCTTGACGGGGGGCTTTATGGCAAAGGAATACACCTTCCTGCCCGATGAAAACGGGGAATTAACGCTTCGCATTTCTTGATTTTATCAGGATAGCTTCATGCTGTAATTCCTTTAAAATATTTTCTGCATAGTGTGCTGAAACGGGGGAATAGTTCCCCCGTTTTCCTATTTTTTGCAAGAGTCCCACGTGGGAATAACCTAAAAAGGAAGGGGGCAGGTGTGTGATGAGATCGTTAATGTTGCGTACGACGGTGAAGTTTTGCCAGCGCGTTTTCAAGGGCTTAGTCAGGATTCCCCAAAACACCCTTGGCGCGCCAAAGCCATACCCTTCCAGCGTTTTCCTTAGGTCAGGTCGGTGGTACCAAGCGTATTCGTGGCAAAGCATTGCCAGCGCGCCGCCGTGGGAATAGCCCGCGATGATGATTTTCACAATCGTCCGATCGGCAATCACGGGGGCGAGCAGGGGTTCAAGCTCTTTCCATACCTTCAAGAACCCGCGGTGGGCAAACCAAACCGTTTTGCCCATTCGTTTATACGCTTTTGCGGGAAAATCGAGGTTGCTTTTCCAATCGTTTTTCCCGTCCGAATCCTCGAAAAAGAGGTAGAGGATATTCCCCTGCCGTTCGATGGCATAATTGGCGGATATGCCCACTTGTAAATAGGAAACAGTTGTGCATTTCAGCATCAATTCATAAGGCGTCATGGTATAGTATATGCGTTGAAAAGGTTTTTTGCGAAAGCGGATTTACGCGGAACCGTTTACAAGAAAAAGTCAGAAACAAATTGATAAAAGTTTGAAAACAGTCTTGCAAAGTGTGGATATTTGTGTTATAATGGGTGCGTTATGAAAAAGAACTATATGCAAGAGGCCATTTTAGAGGCGCGGAAAGGCATTGACAATCAGGAGGGCGGACCGTTTGGAACGGTGATCGTAAAGGATGGCAAAATCGTAGGCAGAGGGCACAATCAGGTGCTGCTTTTAAAAGATCCGACCTGCCATGGCGAGGTGCAGGCAAT
>JAZURU010000208.1:0-7156 GCA_045606365.1 Candidatus Scatosoma sp.
CGCTCTTAGGAAGACAATACACCAGTTCAACTCCTTGGCCCACAGAACGACATGGCTACGATCCGACTTCTCCGTTTGGCTGCGGAAATGGAGGCGAATTTTGCGGCAATGGGCAAGATCGTTGCGGAGGCTTGCAAATAAAAATCTGCAAGCGGTCGATCCGTAATTTGCAAACAAAAGACCTGCAAGTGGGCGATCCGCAAGCAATGGGCAGGTATGCTGCCATCTGGTCAGCGGCTTTTTGCCGCATCGGGTATAAATCCCTTGATAATGCAAATGCTGAAAAGGGATGGATACGCAAAGACAACAAGAAACAATCGGGCGGCGTAGCATTTTCGCTACGTCGCTTTCCTTTTTTATCCTCTCTTTTTTGGGTTGGGTATACGAAACCTTTTTGTGTTTTGCATTATACGGACGTTTTTCCGATCGCGGCTTTTTACGGCTGCCCTTTTGCCCGATTTACGGCGGCGTAGTGTGCGCGCTATATCTGCTGGTGGGTACGCCTGCGGAAGGTGGGTTTGCGCGCGGCGTGCGGCGGCTTACAGAGCGTTTTGGCTGGCAAGCAGGGGTGGAGCGCTCGCTTCGGTACGTGGGATATTTTCTGCTCTCTGTGCTTTTTGCTACGGCAACAGAGCTTTTCGTCGGTCTGCTTTTTCAAAGCGCGGGGCATATTCTTTGGTCGTACGCTGCCGAGCCGTATAATTTTCGTGGCGTGATCTGCCCGTCCGTATCCATTTGCTGGGGCTTTTTGCTGACGGTTGTCATGCGCTATCCGTATACGTGGCTGTTGCGGGGAATCGAGCTTGCGCCAAAGCGTGCGGTTCTGGCGCAGTCCGTGCTGCTGGGGGTGGCGTTGTCCGTCGATTTTCTTCTTTGCCTTGCAGGGTTATAATTTTCTTAACGTTTGCACACGCTGAGGTATATGAAAGGTATCAGATTGCATTGCGCGGCGGCGCTAATCGCCTTGACGGCGTTCCTCTCTATGCCCAATGTATTGCGGCTGGGAACGTTGAAAGAGGTGTCTGCGCCGTACGTTGGTTTTTACAAGTGTGAAACGCTGCGAATCGGCAGCAAGGATTTTGCAAACGAGGCGGACGCCCGTATTGAAATTGACGGCGAGGGACAGCTGACGCTGACGTGGAAAACGCTGCTTGGGGGAGAACAATCCCTCACGTTTCCCTACGAATACGACGAAAAGGGGCAGGCTTTTATTGTTGCTGTTCCCGATGGAAAAAGCCAAAGAAAGATAAAGCTTTCCTTTATAGACGGAGCGTTGACGGTGTCGGAAACCCTTTCGGGAAAAGCACTTTTTGCCAAATTTAGCAGAAAATAAAAAAATACGAACAAATGTTCGCAAAATGCTTGCTTTTTCAAAAACGGTGTGTTATAATGGGGGCACGATGAAAACAGTGCAGCTTACCGCCGACCAACAGCAGGCGCAAAATTTAATTGCCGAATGGTTCTTTCACACCGAGGATTTGCAATTTGTGCTTGCCGGGTATGCGGGGACGGGGAAGACCTTTCTGATCAACCACGTGGTGAAAAACGTTTTAGGGTTAGAGGCGGGCGTCGAGGCGGCGTTCGTATCCCCTACGGGGAAAGCAGCCACCGTTTTGGCGCAGGGGGGCACGGTAGCGGGCACGGTGCACGGCTTGATCTATATTCGAAACGAGGACGAGCTGGAGGTGGACGAAGATGGCGAGGTCATCGCCTCCGTACGCAAGCTTTCCTTTACCAAGCGGGAACGTATCGACGAAAAAATCCGCCTGATCATCGTGGACGAGGCGTCCATGGTGGGGGAAGAGATGCTGCGCGATCTGTTGAGTTTTGGCGTCAAGTGCCTCTTTTGCGGGGATCATGCGCAGCTGCCGCCTGTAAATGGCGATTGCTTTTTGATGCAACGCCCCGACTTTGTTTTGACGGAGATCGTACGGCAGGCGGCGGGTGATCCGATTATACAGGTGGCGACCATGGCGCGTGAGGGGAAGAACATTCCCTACGGGCATTACGGCGAAAACGTCAGCGTGATACCACTTCGAAGGTTTCAGGGGGAGGAAAGGAAACGTGCGTTGCTGCGCGCCGATCAAATCATCTGTGGGCGGAATAAGACCCGCAATTCCCTCAATGCAGAATACCGTGGCTATCTGAAAATCTCTGCGGACGAGTATCTGCCGCAGGACGGGGAAAAGCTGATTTGCACCTTGAACAATTGGGAACAGCCGCTGGATGCGGATGAACGCTTTCATCTGGTCAACGGAATCATCGGCAGGGCGAAAAACGTCAGCGAGCAATGCGATTATCTGTTGTCCTTTTCGTTTACGGCAGACGGAATCGGGGACGAGGTAGAGGTGATTGCCGACGGGGGCGTATTTCTAACGGGGGAATACGCGCATATGTACGGCGACAGAGCCGCCACCTTGGCGGACGGCACAATCGTGCACGAATACAACCGTACCTTACTTAGAAAATTAAAGGTCGTGTCCGAACAGACCATCAACCGATTTGAATTCGCCTATGCGATCACCTGCCACAAGGCGCAAGGATCTGAATTTGATTGGGTGGTGGTCTTTGACGAAAGCTGGCTGTTCGGCGAGGACCGTTTTCGCTGGATGTATACGGCGATCACGCGGGCGAAAAAGCGGCTGCTTATCGTGCGGTAAAATCAGTTGACGGAGCCAACGTAATTTGTTATAATATCCGTATTCTATACACGAGGATTTCGTATGGCAAAGCAGTTGGAAAGATGGCAAGAAATTGAACGTTCGCTGATTACGACCTACCGAAAAACAATCTGGTCGCCCTTTGTTTTGGCGGTGAAGAAATACCGCTTAATCGAGGAGGGGGATAAGATTGCGGTGTGCATTTCAGGGGGAAAGGACAGCATGCTGCTGGCAAAGCTGATGCAACAGCTTTTGCGGCACAGCGAAGTTCCTTTCCAGCTGGTGTATCTGGTAATGGACCCGGGCTACGCCCCTGAGAATCGACGAAAAATTGAAGAGAACGCAAGGCTTTTAAACGTGCCTATCACCGTTTTTGAAAGTGATATTTTCGCCGCCTCGGAAACGGCTGCGGGGGATTCCCCTTGTTATTTATGCGCGCGTATGCGCCGCGGACATCTGTATGCCATGGCAAAGCAACTGGGGTGCAACAAAATCGCGCTGGGGCATCACAAAAGCGACGTCATCGAAACCACGCTGATGGGTATGCTGTACGGCGGTCAAATGCAGGGCATGCTGCCCAAGCTAAACAGTACGAATTTTGAGGGCATGCAGCTGATTCGTCCGCTGTATTGCGTTTTGGAAAATGACATCATACGCTGGAAAGAGTATAACCGCTTGGATTTTATCGCCTGCGCCTGCCGCTTTACGGAAAGCGTAGAACAGCAAAATTCCCCTAATTTTTCCGCAAGGAAACGGGTGAAAGAGCTGATCGCGCAGCTAAAAAAAGAAAACCCGAATATTGAAAACAGCATTTTCCAAAGCATACACAACGTGCAGCTGGATACGCTGGTGGAATATAAGCAGGGGGGCGTTCGCCACGGGCTGACGCAGCCGCAGGGCGATGGACAGGACGACAACGAAAGCAAGGAAGAATAATTAAGGGGCTTTCGGCATACGATACAGTATGCAAAACGAGGTTCATCAAATCACGATCACACAAAAGAAGGACGTCGCGGTGACGGGCGTTGAGGGCGTGCTTGCCTTTTCGGAAAGCAAAATCTCCCTTTCTTTGAAAGGGGGCGGAAAGCTGTACGTTGCGGGCAGCGGCTTGAAGATCGCGGGCTTTTCCAAGGAGAACGGCGTGTTTACCGCCAGCGGCAGCGTGGTGGGGGTTTCCTACGGCGGCAAGAGCTTTGCTGCAAGGCTGTTTCGCTGATGGACAGCGCAGGTCAGCTTTCGCGTTTTTTCGTCTGCGTATCGGTGGGTATCGTCGGGGGATTTTTGTACGAGCTGTGTTCGTTGCTTGCCCTTCCAAAGGCGGAAAAGCTACGTAAGCCTTTGCGCTTTGTAGCCGACGTAGCCTTTTTTGCGCTGTTTGCCGCGGTTTGTATTGCGGTGGCAAATGTGCTTTGTTTTCCTGATTTTCGCGAATATTATTACCTCGGGTACGCCGTGGGTATGATATTATATTTAAAAACTTTTCACAAAGCAGTTGCATTTTTCAAAAAGATATGCTATAATAGCATAAAGAAACTGGTTAACTGCGTTAAAAACGGCAAAAGCTTTCGTAAGAAAGAGGAGAAACGTTCATGACACAAAATATGACACAAGAGAAATTATCCAGAATGGTGACGGGCATCGTGGTGGCAGCTACTTTGCTCTTGGTCATTCTTTTCAGCGTGTTGGTTTACCAGTGGATCACGATGGGCGCATTGAACCGTCGCTATGACGAGGCAAAAGCAGAGGCAGACGCGCTCAGCTCCCGTGAAGCAGAATTGCAGGAGGATCTGGAAGATCTTGGCGATCCGTTTTGGAAACACGACCTCGCCTTAAAATACGGCATCATTTTGGATGAAGAATAAGCAAAAAGGAAGAATAAGATGAAAAAAATCGCCGTAATAGACATCGGCTCGAATTCCGTTCGCCTCATGTTCGTGGCGGACGGAAAAATTTTATATAAGACGTTAGAGATTACCCGCCTTGGCGAGGGGCTTGCCGTTAGCGGTAGCTTACAGCCTGCGGCGATCGGGCGTTCGGCAGAGGCAGTGGCGCAATTTTATACCCGCGCACAGCGGGAGGGCGCGCAGCAGATCCGCGCGTTTGCCACGGCGGCGGTGCGCTCGGCGAAAAACGGCGACGAATTTGTGGAGGCGGTGCGCGCGCTTTGCGGCTTGGAGGTCGAGGTCATCTCTGGGGAAGAGGAGGCGGAAATCGGCATTTTAGGCGCGCTGGGCAATGCGGACGGCGGCATCATCGACATCGGCGGCGCCAGCACGGAAATCATCGTGCAGCAGGGGGGTAAAATCCTGTATGAAAAGAGCGTAAACGTCGGCGTGGTGCGTTTAAAAGACGTCTGCGGTGACGATATCGGTAAGCTGGCAACGTATACGAACGCAGCGGCTTACGAATTTCATGAGGTTCCCAAGGCGCGCATGCGCGCCATCGGTGGCACGGCAACCTCGCTTGCCGCCATTGCTCTGGGATTGAAAGAGTATGATTCCGCCGCGGTGACGGGGTATGTCTTAACCGAGGAAAGCCTGCTTTCCGCCGTGGAGTATTTGGCGAATAATATCCCCGAACGGGTCGCGGAGGAAACCTGCGTTCCCTTAAAGCGAGCAGAGGTGTTGCTTGGCGGCGGGATTTGGCTGATGCAGCTGCTGCGAAATTTAGAACTGGACGGCGTGATTGTCAGCGATGCGGACAATTTAGAGGGATTTGCGCGTAAAAAGGGCTTGATGGATTGACGATGAAAAGAATTTTTACCAAAATTTATGCGTGGGCGCTGCTTTTTTTGCTGGTGGCTGGGCTGTCGGTGGTGGTAGCGTTTGCGTGGCTGCGCTTAGACGATCTCATCAACGCGGTGGTCGGCGTGGCGGCGGCGTTTATACTCGCGCCTACCTTTCACGAGCTGGGGCATTACATCTTTGCAACGGCAAATTCGTTGAAGGTGGTGTACTGCAAGTTTTTCTGTTTCCGCTATTACGAGCAAGCGGGTAAAAAGCGTTTTGGCTTTGCCAACCCCTTTGCAGCGGATGAAACGCAGGTGCTGCCGATAGGCAGCGAGGATATGTTCAGCCGTGCCTACGGTTATACGATCGGCGGCTTGGTTGTGGGCGGCGCGCTGCTTGCCGTGGTGTTAGTGGCAAACGTCGTGTGTTGGTGCTTGGGTGCAACCGCCTTTTCTGCCCTTGGTATGCTGCCGTACGTGGCGTATCATTTCTTTTTAAACCTGCTGCCTGCCGAATACCCCTCGGGGAAGACGGACGCCTTGGTGGCAAAGGGGCTCAAAGAGGGCGAACCTACCGAGGCAACGATGTTGAACGTGATGCGTATTCACGGGGGCTTGCAGGAAGGTAAGCGCTTTGCCGAGCTGGAGGAGGCATGGTATTTTTCCGCGCCGCAGCTTGCGGAGGACGAGCCTCTGTATGCGGCGATCTTAGAGGCGAGGTATGCTTATTTTTTGGAAAAAGAGGAATACGAAAAGGCGTTCGATTGCTTAAAGCGTATTCGCTCAGCGGGGGAATACCTTTCCGAACGGGAGGTGCTGGCACTGGAAAGGAACCTTGCATATCTTTGTCTTTTGGGCGGCAACGACGAGGTTTTGAAAACAGCGGTGAAAAACGCGGAGGAATATTGGCAAAGCGAGGACGTCGCCATCAAACGCACGCTGGCGCTGTATATGCAAAAATGTGGCGAGGCGGAACGGGCGGCGCTCTTGATCGAGCAAGCAGAGGCTCTTTTGCAAGAAGAGCCGATTTTGGGGATAAAAAAACACGAAATGCTGCTGCTTTCGCGTATAAAATGAGCTGTTTTTAGGCAATATACCAAAGAGTGAGCTATGAAAAAAACATTTAAAGAACAACGAAAAGCAGGGATATTGATGCCGATATTTTCCTTGCCGGGCGGGCAGGGGATCGGCACGCTGGGGCAGGGTGCGTACGCCTTTGTGGATTGGCTGCATTCGGCGGGTATGAAGGTTTGGCAGGTGCTGCCGCTGTTGCCCACTTCCTATGGCGACAGCCCCTATCAATCGTACGCCTCAGACGCGCTCAATTATTATTTTATTGACTTTGATTTGCTTGTCGAGGAGGGCTTGCTAGATGGCGCGGAGGTTGCAGCTTATACTTGGTGCGACGACGAACGGCGGGTGGATTACGGCAGGCAATATTTCCAAAAAGCCGAGCTTTTGAAAAAGGCGTTTGCCCGCTTTGATCGGACGAAGGAGAGCTGGCAAGCGTTTTTAGCAGAGGGGAAATATTACGATTTTGCGCTGTTTAAAACGCTGAAAAAGCATTTTGGCGACCGCGCTTGGTCGGAATGGGATTCCCCTTATAAAAACGGCGACGAAGAGGCGGTGGCAGCATTTGCGGCGTCGCACGCCGAAGAGATTGAATTTTGGCAGTTTACGCAGTATCTGTTTTTAAAACAATGGAAGGACTTAAAGGCATACGCCAACGCCCGCGGGATTGCCATCATGGGGGATATGCCCATATACG
>JAZURU010000209.1:0-3600 GCA_045606365.1 Candidatus Scatosoma sp.
TGTCGCCGTGCGGATGGTATTTACCCATGCAATCCCCGACGATACGGGCGCTTTTCTTATGCGGCTTGTCGGGGGTGAGCCCCATTTCATTCATCGTATACAAAATACGGCGCTGAACGGGCTTTAAGCCGTCCTCTACGCGGGGCAAAGCTCGGTCCAAAATAACGAACTCCGCATAAGGGAGCATGGAAGAATGCAGGACCTTTTCCAACGGCTCGACGTACGTTTGACCGGTGACAACGATTTCTTCAGGTTGTACTTTTTTACCTTTTGCCATCGCTTATTTGCCCTCCTTCTTCTCTAATTTTTCCATAAAGGCGTCCCTCTTATTGAAGTTCGCATATTTTGCCAAAAATTCCTTTCTGCCTTCCGATTTATCGCCCATCAGCGTGGTGATCATTCTGTCCGCCTTGGCGGCGTCCTCCACCGTCACCTGAATCAGGTTGCGGGTGGCGGGGTTCATCGTGGTTTCCCACAGTTGCTCGGCGTTCATTTCACCAAGCCCCTTATACCGTTGCAGCTGGTAGCCCTTGCCGATCTTTTCGATGGCAATTTCCAGCTCTTTATCGTCGTAGGCGTACTCTACCTTGTCCCCCTTATACACCTTATATAAAGGCGGCATACCGATATACACGTGCCCCGCATTGACCAAGGGGCGCATGTAGCGGAAGAAGAACGTGAGCAGAATACAGCGAATGTGCATACCGTCTTGGTCGGCATCCGAAAGAATGATTACCTTGTGATAATTGATCTTGTCCAGATTGAAATCGGGGTCAATCCCGCCGCCGATCGCGCCGATCATGGTACGGATTTCCTCGTTTTCAAGGATTTGATTCAGGCGTTTTTTCTCTACGGTCAAGGGTTTTCCGCGAAGCGGAAGAATGGATTGGAACTGACGTACGCGCGCTTGCTTTGCCGTACCGCCTGCCGAATCCCCCTCTACGATAAACATTTCGTTAAATTCGGGTTTTCTACCCGAGCACGCCGCCAGCTTACCGATCAAGGTCAAGCCGTCGATGCTCTTTTTCTCCCGCGCGTTGTCCTTGGCTTGCTTTGCCGCAATACGCACCTTTGCCGCGCCCTGCGCCTTTTTAACGATCTCTTCCAGCGTTTTCTTAAAGCCGCGCGTCGTAGAAATGACGTTAAAGCCCTCGATCACCGTCGCTTCCACCGCAGGTCTTGCCTCGGTGTTGCCAAGCTTGGTCTTGGTTTGCCCCTCGAACTGCACGTTCTTCATCTTGATCGACAGCACCGCCGTCAAGCCTTCACGGAAATCGTCCCCTTGGAAGTTGGGATCCTTGTCCTTTAAAAAGCCGTTGCTGCGCGCGTACTCGTTCAGGACGCGCACCAAGCCCGATTTAAAACCAATTTCGTGATACCCGCCCTCGGGGGTGGGAATGTTGTTGACAAAGGAATAGATATTTTCCGTATAATCGCCGGTATGCTGAATGGCAAATTCTACGACGATGTCGTTCTTCGTCGCCGAATAATAAATGGGCTGCGCGTACAGCTTTCTTTTCGAGGCGTTTTGGCTTTTCACAAAATCAATGATACCGCCGTCGTATTTGAACACCGTGCGGTACGCCTCGCTTTCCAGCGCCACCTCGTCCACCTGCGCAAAAAGATCCCCTTGTCCGTTTTCAAAGTTAAAGAGGCTAAGCTCTTCCGTTTGCTCGCCGTCAATGCCTTCCGCATTTTCAGCCGTTTCCGCACCCTCGCCGTCCTCGTTTTCGCCCTCTTCGTCCGAAAGCAGATTGCCCTTGCGGCGCTTTGCCTCCGCCATGGTGATGCGTTCGTCAATCAGCGTGATTTCAATGCCACGATTGAGGAATGCAAGCTCGTTCAGCCTCTCCTCTACCGTATCCAAGTCAAAGTCCACTTCGCTAAAAACGTTTGCATCCGGCTTAAAGCGGACCAGCGTACCCGTTCTGCGGGTGGAAACGCCCGTATCCTCTAAGGGGCCGTCGGGCACGCCCGATTCCCACTTGTTTTTGCGCTTGTTGAATTTTGCGTGAAAGCTCATCTTGTAGACGTGCTTTCTAAACACCTCTACCGTCAGCCATTCGGAAAGCGCGTTGGTGACGGACGCGCCTACGCCGTGCAGACCGCCCGAATATTCATAGTTTCCCTGCCCGAATTTACCGCCTGCGTGCAGCTTTGTAAAGACAAGCTGAACACCCGAAACCTTTTCTTTCGGGTGAATGTCGGTGGGAATACCGCGTCCGTTATCCTCTACCGAAGCGCTGCCGTCGGCGTGCAGGGTGACCGTCACCTTGGTGGCGTGGCCGTTCGCCGCCTCGTCGATGGCGTTATCCACAATCTCCCACAAGATATGGTGCAAACCCTTGATCCCCGTCGAGCCAATATACATACCGGGGCGCATACGAACGGCATCCAAGCCCTCCAACACGTCAATGTTTTTCGCGCTGTAATTTTCCGTTCCCGTTTCCGTTTTCTTCTTTTCCGTTGCCATTCTATCCTCATTTTTTCGGAAAGCTTTTATAAAAAATACTTTCCCCAATATACAATCTAATTTTTATTATAACACCTTTTTCCACATTTTTCAAACGTTTGAAAGGAAAAAATTACCGCCTCAGCCGTTAAATTCCCAAAATTTTCAGAATTTGAGAAAAATTTTCCACCTCGTAGGTGGGTTTCAATCCAGCCCTGCCCTGCCTATTTTGCGGATTAAACCAAATGCTGTCGATCCCTGCGTCCACCGCCGCGCGAACGTCCGCCGTCAGGCTGTCGCCGATCCATACCGCCCGTTTTTTATCAAAATCGGGAATGCGGGCTAAGACGTAATCGGTATAGCCTTTGGCAGGCTTGTCCGCCCCAGCCACCTCGGATACGAAGGTATCCTTGGCATATTTCCAAAGGTCGGCTACATCAAAGCGGGATTGCTGAATACGCAGCGTGCCGTTGGTGACGAAGTACACTCTGCCCGCGCCGTTTAAGGCGGTTAAAAGCTCCTTTGCGCCCTCGAAATATTGCGGACGGGTGGAAATGTACTGCTCATACTTTTCGTTAAAAGCCGCACCGTCTACGTTTTCAATCCCTAACCGCTGCAAAAAGAGAGGAAATCGGGTAGCGTGCAGCTGTTCCCGTGTGATTTCCTTGCGCTCTAACTGCGCCCAAAGCGAGCCGTTAAAGCGGGTATATTCTTCCTTGTATTCCTCTTTCCAATCCAAGGAAAAATCGTCAAACGCCGAACGCACCGCTGCGATCGCCGCCGAATGAAAATCCAAAACCGTATCGTCTACGTCCACCAAAAAAATATCGTATTTCATGCTTTGTCCCCTTGTATAATTGCTAAATATTGAAGCGCACGCGTATACGCGATGTACCGTTCGTTGTCGCTCATGTGTTCGGGGGCGACTGCAACGGAAGAAAATTCCAAACCCTTACTTTCGTACACGGTCATCACGTTGATCTTTGATTTGGATACCACCCCTTTTTCGGAAAGGTTATGATACGCTTTTCTTAGGTATTTTTCCTTGTCCTGCACCGAGCAAATGATGGCTTTTAACCCCTTTTTATCCTTGAAAAATGCGCTGACGCCTCGGGGCTTGATCCTTTCGACGGGCGGGCCGTCGTAGC
>JAZURU010000210.1:0-4685 GCA_045606365.1 Candidatus Scatosoma sp.
TATTCCTTCTATTCCCCTAAGGATTTGGACCTGATGCGTATTCCTGCGGACGGCGCAGAGCGCAACGCGGTGAAAATTTTAAACCCGATCAGCGAAGAGCTTTCGATTTTGCGTACGTTTTTAGCGCCCTCAATGCTGGGCAACGCGGTTAGAAACATTCGCCGTGGCAACGACGTCGGCAGGGAATTTGAAATTGCCAGCGTGTATTTGCCCCGCAATACGGAGGCGGGCGAACAGCCGGAGGAAAGAAAACACCTCGTCTTCTCGATCTGGGGGGCAAAGTGCGACTTCTTCGATATCAAGGGCACGGTAGAGGCGATTGCTCAGACCTATCACCTTTCTCTGTCCTTTGTTCGCGCGGAAAAACCTTACTTGCACCCCGGCGTTTCGGCAAGCATCCTGCTTGGAAAAACGGTGGTGGGTGAGATTGGTGAGCTCGACCCTGCTATCGCCCTTTCGTTGGGGCTTGATAAAAAAGTGTACCTTGGCGAGCTGGATCTTGGCGCTTTGCAGGAGCATTTGGACGACGCCGTGCGCTACACCAACCTGCCGAAGTTCCCCGCGGTGCAGCGCGACCTTGCGTTGATCGTGGACGAAAAGCTGACATGCGGTGAGATTGAGGAGGTGTTGATGCATTCCTGCAAGTACGTGACCAAAGCGGCGCTCTTCGACGTCTACCGCGGCGGACAACTGCCCGAAGGGAAAAAGAGCATGGCGTTTACCTTGACCTTTACCCCCGACGCGCAGGCGGAAAAGGCGTTTACGCCTGAAAATTTGGATAACTTTGTCAAGAAGATTCTGGGGAATTTGAAATTTAAGCTGGGGATTGAATTGCGCTGATGGCAAAAAGGCAACCGAAAATTCAACAAAGCGGCTTTTTTAACGTAGACAAACCGTCGGGGATGCTTTCCTCGACGGTCGTCAACAAGCTGAAATGGCTGTCGGGAATGGCTTGCGGGCACATGGGTACGCTTGACCCTTTGGCGTCGGGGGTGCTGCCCGTTGGCGCGGGCAACGCTACGCGGTTGTTCGATTACTTTTTGGAAAAGAAAAAAGAGTACGTCGCGGAATTTACGTTTGGTGTTTCTTCGGACACCTTGGACAGCACGGGAACGCTAATTTATGGGGGGCATGTCCCGAATGAGAGTGAAATTGCAGCCGTTTTGCCGACCATGGTGGGGGAGGTGGATCAGCTGCCGCCAAAATACAGCGCAAAAAACGTGAACGGCAAACGCGGCTACGAGCTGGCGCGCGCAGGGGTGGAATTTGAATTGCAGCCCAAACGCATCGTCATTCACGATTTAACCCTTTTGGGGCAGGTGAACGAAAATACTTATCGGGTGCAGATTGCCTGTGGTGGCGGCACGTATATCCGTTCGATCGGGCGGGATTTGGCGGCGGCGTTGGGCACGAATGCGGTGATGAGCAGCCTGCGGCGTATCCAAAGCGGGGTCTTCACCGAAGAAAACGCCACGCCTTTTTCTGTGTTTGAGGCGGATCCTACCCCTCAGGAGCTGGAAAGATACTTGATCCCCACCGACGCGGTGCTGCCGTATCCCACTTTGACGTTGCAAAAAAGAGGCTGGCAAAAGATTTATAACGGCGTTTGCGTTGCGGTGGACGAGGCGGACGGACTGTATAAATTTTACAACGAGGACGGTAGCTTTTACGGGATTGCACAGGTGCAAAACGGGCTGGCGAAATTGAAAACGAAACTTTGCTAATAGGGGAAATATGTTTAGAACGGTACGGCTTACACAAAAGGTCAGTATGCGCGGCGGCGTAATGCTTTTGGGCGGGTTTGACGGCTTGCACATCGGGCACCGCCTGCTTTTAGAACGCGCGAAAGAATACGGCCTGCCCGTCGGTATTATGACCATTGCCGGCGGTAAGGAGGGGCGCTTATTCACTTTCTCGGAAAGGAGAGATATTTTTTCTGCCGCGGGGGTGGATTTTGCAATAGAATTTCCCTTTGAGGAAATTAGGCAGCTTTCCCCCAAGGAATTTTTAGAAATTCTGGAAAGTCGATTTGCGCCCGTGGCGTTTGTTTGCGGTGAGGATTTTCGCTTTGGGAAGGATGCGGCGGGAACGGCGCAGGGCTTGCAAGAGCTGACCACCGCCAAGGTGGACGTGGTGCCGCTGTTAGAGCTGGAGGGGGAAAAGGTCAGCTCTTCCACCGTGAAAAAATGGCTGGCGCAAGGGAAATTGAAAGAGGCAAACGCCCTTTTGCTGCAGCCCTTTTTACTGTCGGGAACGGTGACAAGGGGCAAAAGGCTGGGCAGGACGATCGGCTTTCCCACGGCAAATTTTCTGTACCCAAAGGAAAAATTTCATCTGCCCCACGGCGTTTACAAAACGCAGGTATCGGTGGACGGGGACAGGTATTTTGCCATCACCAACTTTGGCGAGCAGCCAACGGTTGACGGTAAATACGCATACGTGGAAACGCATTTGATCGGCTTTTCGGGGGATCTTTACGGACAGAAATTGACCGTGCAGTTTTTGGAAAGAATCCGCGATATTAAAAAATTTGAAAGCATAGAGGCGCTACAAAAGCAGCTGCAAGAGGACGTGCAAAAAATCGGGTAATTCTTATGGGCATTGAAAAGATTGATAAAAATTTTGAATTGAGGCAAAAGATCAGCGTGGACGACGCGAATGTCTATGATATTCCGTCCGAGAAATTCGCGCTCTACGGCGTCCGCTTTGAAGACCGTGCAAATTGCTTTGTGCGTATGGATACGCGGGTTGCCGAGAGGGTCAGCGAGGGCGTCGATTATCTCTGTCGGCATACGTCGGGGGGTAGACTTTGTTTTACGACGGATTCGTCCTTTTTAAAAATTGCCGTCGAATATAAGGAGTTTACCCAAATGTCGCATATGCCGATTACGGGCTCGGGTGGGTTTTCCTTGTTTGAATTGACCGAGAAAGGCGAAAAGCATATTGCCAATTTAGCGCCCGTACATCAAACGGATAAAACGGGGTATGCGACGGGGGTACAGCTGGGCGAGGGCGGAATGAGAAACTACGTGATGTATTTTCCGCTTTATAACCGTGTGGATAAACTTTCCGTGGCGTTGAACAAAAAAGCGACGGTGCAACCGTATAACCCCTATCGCAAGCTTCAGCCGATCCTTTATTACGGCTCTTCGATCACGCAAGGGGGCTGTGCAAGCAGACCTGACAACTGCTATCAAGCGTTGATCTGCAAACGCAACAATATCGATTTTATCAACCTTGGTTTTTCAGGCAACGCAAAGGCAGAAAAGGAAATGGTTGCGTACCTGGGTGGGGTGAATTGTTCGCTTTTCGTCTGCGATTACGACCACAACGCACCCACCGTCGAGTATTTGCGCGCGACCCATTATCTCTTGTACGAGGGGTATAGAAAGGCACAGACGAATACGCCGATCCTCTTTATCAGTCGCCCCGATATTTACCGCGGCAACGAGGGAGGAATAGAGCGTGAAAAGATCGTTCGTTCTACCTATTTAAAGGCAAGACGCGCGGGGGATAAAAACGTATATTTTCTTTCGGGCAAAAGCTTTTACGGCAAGCGCCCGCATTGGGATTTTGCGGTGGACGGCTGCCACCCGACCGATTACGGCTTTGCCGTGATGGCAGACAAAATCTATAAAAAAATGCTTACGATTGATAAAAAATTTAAAGGGGAAGAAAATGATTAAATTCGGACCGAGTGGCAACTGCGAGGATTTTTATGCGGCGGGCTTTTCCCATACCGAGCAATCGGCTGCCTTTGTGCAGGGCTTGGGATTAGATTGCTTTGAATATTCCTTTGGCAGAGGGGTTAGAATGACGGACGAAAAAGCGCGTTCGATCGGCGCGGCGTTTGCAAAGGCGGGGGTGGAAATTTCCGTGCACGCGCCGTACTTTATCAACTTTGCCAACCCTGATGAAGAAATGGTGGCAAAATCCTACGGCTACGTATTGGATTCCGCGCGTATGGTCAAGCTGATGGGGGGAAAGCGTGTGGTGTTTCACCCTGCGGCGCAGGGCAAAGCGACGCGCGAAGAGGCGGTAAGCCTCACCGAACGGCGGCTGCATATTTTAAAGGACCTGCTGTATGAAAACGGCTACGGAGATTTGATCATCTGCCCAGAAACGATGGGGAAGATGGCGCAGATCGGCACACTGGAAGAGGTGGTTCGGTTTTGTAAAATCGACCCCATTTATACCCCGTGCGTGGACTTTGGACACATCAACGCGCGGGAACAGGGCTCGCTGAAATCGGTGGAGGATTTTCAAGCCCGCCTGCAATATATGATCGACGAGCTGGGCTTTGACAGAGTCAAGCATTTCCACGTGCATTTTTCTAAGATCATGTATTCGGTAAAGGGGGAGATTAAGCACCTAACCTTTGAGGATGAGGTCTACGGCCCTGAATTTGCCCCCCTTGCCATCGCGCTGAAAACGCTGGGGTTAGAGCCTTATTTGGTAAGCGAATCTTCGGGAAAACAGTCGAAAGAGGCGCAAGAAATGAAAAAAGTGTACTTTGGGCTGTAATTCTTCTGCCCGACCACTTGACGAACGAAAAAATATTTGGTAGAATATACCTAAGGAGCAAACTATGGTTTTGACGAACGGTAAAAAGATCTTTGCCTTGGCGGGCGTGGACGCGATTTATACCGAGTGTGAATTTTTGATGCGCTACGTGACGGGGATGG
>JAZURU010000211.1:0-10881 GCA_045606365.1 Candidatus Scatosoma sp.
GGCGGACGCTAGACGTAGGGAAAAGGCAGAAAAAATGTATCCCGGTTGCAAAGCATTGGAAAATTATCAGCAATTGTTTGGTTTGAAGGATATTGACGTGGTGGTAAACGCCTCTTATTCCGAGATGCATTATTCTATCACGAAAGACTTATTGCAACACGGTTTTAACGTTTTGGTGGAAAAGCCTTTTGGGGCAACGCAGTATGAATGCTTGGATTTGGAACATACTGCGAAAAAGAACGGAGTGGTGCTTGCCGTGTTCCAAAATACGCAGCTTGCGCCCTTCTATCTGGATGCGCTGGCGCGTATTCAAAAGGGACAGCTGGGCGACGTAAAGCAGATCAGCATTCGCTATAACGGCTTTGCTCGTCGTTGGGATTGGCAGACCTTGCAAAAGAAAGTGGCGGGCAGCGCGTACAACACTGGGCCTCATCCCATTGCGATGGCGCTTGGTTTTATGGATTGTGATGAAAACGTGCGTGTTGCATATTCTAAATTGGATCGCGCATTGACCAGCGGCGATGCCGAAGATTACGTAAAGATTATTTTGGACGCACCTGGAAAACCCGTTGTGGATATCGAAATCAATTCCACCGACGCATTCAGCGATTATAACTTGAAAATTCAGGGCACGAAGGGTACGATGAAGAGTACGCCTGCAAAATACCAAGTAAAATATATTGTTGACGGCGAAAACCCCGAAAGACCGGTTGTGGAAACCTTCTTGCAGGATGAAAACGGCGAGCCCTTGTATTGTTCGGAAAAATTGAATTTCCACGTGCAAGAAGGTACGTATGAAGGTACGGCATTCGATGTTGGTACGGCAGAAATTTATAAAAACTTGTACTACGTTTTGACGGAGGGTGCAGAGCTGGTAGTGCCTCTTCGCCATTCCAGAATGACGATCGGCGTAATTGAAACTGCGCATGCACAAAATCCTTTGTCGGTAAAATTCTAACAAAAAAAGACGGTTGAAAAAACCGTCTTTTCTTTTTCTTAAAAAAGGATAGCGCTCAAGCCCCAATATAATAGCGAAATGCTGGCGATCGAAAGTAAGGTAGAACCTAGCGTGGAAACAACGGCGGTGTCCGCATCGACGTCGTACTGATCGGAAAAGGTTGCCGCTAAGGTAGCCGAGGGGGTGCAAAAACCAACGAAGAAAGCAAGGATCATAGCATTGTTGATAGGCAGGATGAACCTAAGCAACAGCATCAAGGCGATGGCTAAGATAGGGGAAAGTACCAACTTGAATGCAGAGGCGAAGTACATCGTTTTCGACGTGAAGATTTTTGCGAATTTAACGTCTGCCATTTTCGCCCCTAAAATCGTCATCGAAAGAGGAGTGACGATGTTTCCGATCTTGCCCGTATAATCCGCGATTTCAGGCACATAGACGGCGGCTTTTGTTAAATTGAAAAGGATTCCTGCTAAAAATGCAATGAGCACGGGGTTCAAAAGTGCCTTCTTAACGTTCATTTGTTTTTTGTCCCCTGTCACCATATAGACGCCAAGGGTATACATATAAATATTGTTGATGATGTTTAAGACGATCAAAAAGGTCTTGGCGGTGGGTTCAATCGTTCCGAAGACCTCTTCTGCAAGCGGCAAACCTAAAAAGCCGCTGTTGGAAAAAATCATACAAAACTGTAAGATCCCGCGTTTCCTTTGCTGTGTTTCGTTGCGAGTAAACAAAATTGCTAGCAAATACAAGGCAAAGGTAAAGACGATGCCGATTCCGCCCAGCAATAAAATGGATACGGTCATTTCCCCCGTGAAATCAATTTTCAAGGTGGAATAAAGCACAAAAAAGGGGAGGGCAACGTAGGAAAGCAGCTTTGATAATATTCCCGTATCGCTGCTTTTGATCAGTTTGCTTTTCACCAAAACAAAGCCAGGAATCGCCAAAGCGACAAACATGGCAACGTTTTGTAGCATTTCAAAAAAGGCGTCCATAAGATCTCCTGTCGAAAAAAATCCCCACGATTTTCCGTGGGGAGTATTTGGTGGACGCGAGAGGGCTCGAACCTCCGACCTCTACCATGTCAAGGTAGCGCTCTAACCAACTGAGCTACGCCTCCGAAATCTTGCTCGTATATTATACCAAAAGAATTTACGTTCGTCAATGTTTTTTGTGTGGTTTTGTAAGAAAAATTGAAAAAATCCGCCGCTATAATTTTAGGGCTTGACAATCAGGATGAAAAAAGGTATAATATCAAGTAGTGGACGGAGGGTGTTATGAAAAAGACCGAGTTGCAAAACGTTTATTCGATGGATGATATTGATAGGCAGATTTTATCGTTATTAAAAGATGACGCGCGTATTTCCTTGAAAAGCTTAGCGTCGCACACGTATCTTTCTTCTACGGCGGTGTCTGCCAGAATTGAAAAGCTGGAAAAGGCTGGCTACATTCAAGGATATTTCACCAAGATTGATCCTGCTAAATTCAATCTGGACATCAAGGCGTTTATCAGCTTAGAATTAGAACCTATACAAAAGAAAGATTTTTATCCATATATACGCTCTTGTGAAAACGTTGTGGAGTGTAATTGCGTGACGGGGGAATATTCGATGCTAATCGAGGTATTGTTCGCTTCTACGGCCGAGCTAGATCGTTTTATCAACGAATTGCAACATTTTGGAAAAACGAAAACGCAAATCGTTTTTTCCACGCCCGTGGAACACCGCGACGTGCTGCCTAAAAACGAATAATTAAAGAGCTTGCTGGTGTACATCATATCACACAGCAAGCTCTTTTCATTTTTCTCTATTCTTCCGTTTCTTTGTTTTCATTTGCAATGGCAAAGAAATGATAGAAAATGGGATACAGAACAATGTTGGTAAGGAATACCGCAGGAATGACGATAAATGCTAGCAAGGTCGTTGGCGTTGCCAAAGGGGCGCGGCAGTAAACTGCGATCATCGACGCGATGATAATTCCTACGACAAACAAAATTACGGCGCTGAAGATATAGGTCGCCGATTTTTTGTTCAGCTTTGCATTCGGTTGATAGCCGCTTGCGTACAGAATCGAGCAGATGGCAAAAGCAACCAAGCCTATCGCAAGAGGAATCAAGGGATAGAAGAAGGGCACGTTCAAGCTGTCTTTCATAAAGAATACGATGATGCACTCCACTGCAAGGAAACAGAAAGTAAGCAGCGCTGCCTTAAAGAGGGTCGCCCCTTTGTTAAAAGTGGGCGCAGGCTTGGTTTCCTTTCTGGGTTGCGCGCTTACGGGATAGCGGGTGGAAGGGGCGGTGCGGCTATTCAAGCGAATGCCGTCGCGTTCTGCCCGCCGATACAGCTCATCCATGCCTGCGGGGGTGCCAGCCGCGTAAGCTGCGTCGTATGCAGGAGGAATGGCGGAGGAGGTAGGATGAACGTAGCCTGTGGGCGCAGGGCCTCTGGCGGTATTTAATTCGGTAGCACGGCGTTCCAGCTCTGCGTTCAAGGCTTGCAGTCTTGCCTCTTCGCGACGGAACGCGTCTTCCTTTGCAGTCAAGGAGTCGACAAATACTCGGTTGGATTCCGTTGTACGGCGTTTTTCTTCCCTAAACTGCGCTTTTTCAGTTTCAAAAGCTTTCTTTTCTTCTTCTAAAGCCTCTTTTTGGCTGGCAAAGGCATTCTTTTCTGCCTCGAACGCCATCATGCTATCGTTTAAATGCTTAGCTTGCGCAAGGTGCGCCACGTACTTATCTTCGTTCTCAAATTGTTGCAGGGTCAACGCTTGCTTTCTGGCAAGATAGTCCAGCTGCTGTTGATTAAAGAGCTCTAAACGAGTGGTCAGTTCCGCTTGCTGTTGTTTCATCAATTCCTGCTCGTAGCGGAGCTGTTCGCCAAGGCGTTTAACCTGCTCTTGTTTTTCCGCCAATTCCTGCCGTTCCTTTTCAAACAGCTCTTTGTCTGCGGTGGTGCGTGATTGGTCGTGCCCAAAAGAGATTTGCCGTTCGTTCAGCTCGTATTCCTTGCGGGCGATTTCAGCCTCGCGGATCTCTAAGGCAGCCGTCTCGTCTTCCAGCTGGCGTTTTTGTTGATCGAGCGCCGCCAATTTCTCGCTCAGCGCAGCCTTTTCCGCTGCCCAGCTTTCTCGGTCAGTTTCAAAGAGCAAACGTTCCTCTTGCAGAGCTTTTGTTTGCTCGTTCAGCTGTTCTTCCAACGTTTGGCGCAGGCTTTCCAGCTGCTGGGACTGTTCTTTTAACGTTTCTTCCAGCTGTATCGCTTTATCGCTTTCAACAGAGATGGCGTCGTTTTTCTTTTCCAGCTCATCGCGCAAGAATTGCAGAGCGTCTTCGCGTGAAGAAATCAAGCCTTGCAAATTTTCAATTTCGGTGTTTTTATCCTCTAAAAGTGCTTTTATCGTCTGGAATTCCGCTTGCAAGGTATTCCATTCTTCGCTGTTTTCCGCCGCCGCATGTTTTGCGGTTTCAAGGTCGGTGCGCTCGGTTTCTAAACGAGCTTGGTCGGCGGTCACCTTGGAAAGCAGCTCGTAATATTGTGCAGTCTTTTCAGACAATTCCAGCTGCGAGGATACCAGCGCAGTTTCCCTTTTTTCAAGCTCGGAAAGCTTTTCTTCTAAGGCTTTTTCTGAAGCGGAAAGCTTTTCCTCTTTTTCTTTCAGTTGGGTCTGCAACGCCTCGATTTGATCTAGCTGATCGTTGCTTGTTTGATTTTGGCGAAGCGTAAGCAGTTCAAGCCGCACAGACGAATATTCCTGCTGCAGAGAGAGCAGCGCACTTTCCGTTTCTTTCAGCTCGTCAGCATGCGATTGGGCTGCGGTTTTGTATTCTTCCAGCTGTGTTGCCGCGGTGTTCAGTTCCGTTGCCAAACATTCAATGGTGTTTTTGGCGGCGGTCAGCTCGCTTTCCTTTTCCTGCAAAGCCAGCTCTTTTGCCTCTAATTCGCCTTGCTTTTCAGACAGAGCCAGCTCTTTTGCGGCAAGCTCTTCCTTTTGCGCACGGATCTTTTCGTTAAATTCCCCAAGATCGCTCCTTTTAGAGGAAAGATCTGCGCTTTGCGTTGCAATCAGCGAACGTTCACGCTGTAATTCGTTTCGCAGGGAAGAGAGGGCGGTCTTTTCATCTTCAAGGGCAGCCTCGCGCGCCGAAAGCGAGCGCTTTAATTCTTCTAATTCGCTCTGTTTTTCAGCGATAAAGGAAAAATCATAGTGGCTGTCACCATCGGAAATCAAGCTGTCGATAATCGTTCTGGAAAATTCCCATTCAGAGAGGTTGCGTTTTGCAACTTCCCGTCCTGCCTCGGTCAAATGAAAGTATTTTCTTCTGCCGCCGTTGGAAAATTCCCCTGCGTAGGAATCGACGTAGCCCAACGATTCCAAACGTTTTAACGCGCTATAAAGGGTGGGAGCTTTTAACTTATAAAGTCCTCCGCTTTTGCGTTCGATTTCGTCCATGATATCATAGCCGTATTTATCCTCGTCGTAGAGGGTACGCAAAATGATGGTGTTGATGTGCCCGCGGATAAGGTCAGAGCTGATCCCCAGCAATTGATCGTTGCCGCCACTGACAGCGTTTTCGTCCAACATTTCTTCGTCGCGAACGTCGGTTTTGTCCATGATGTTCTCCTTTGTAGAAAACGGTCGTTTGTCAGACAAAGTATCTGATGTGTCCGTTTGGTATTCTGCTACGCATTTATTGTATCACAAATAGTAATTTGTGTCAATATTCTGAGGGCTAAAAAATCGCACGTAATACGGTCTTTTTATATTTTTTCACAAAAATTTTACTTTATAGGAAAGGTTCACCGTTGACATTTTTGGCTTGGTGCGTTATAATACAGTCGTTATGGAAAAATATCAACATAAACATTATTTTAACGTTCGCTATTGCGACGTTGATTTTCGCGACGAATTAAAGCCGTCTACAGTGCTTGCCTTTTTAGAGGAGGCGGCATGTTATAGCGCGGACGAGCTTGGTTTTGGTTATTCCTACGTCAAGTCTAACGGGCTTGCGTTTATGGTGACGAACGTCTGTTGCGAATTTACCCGTCCTATACGCTTATTTGAAAAGGACGTGCACGTTCGCACGTGGCCTTTGCCCCCCTCGTACGTAGTTTTTCAAAGAGAATATCAGCTGTGCGTGGGGGAGGAAGTCGTGATGAACGCCTCATCACGCTGGTGCTTGATCGATATGCAAAGCGGCAAAATTGCCCCCTCTAAGCGTATTGAAAATCAAGATTACTCCACCTATAATACCGATAGGGCTTTGGCGGTGGAAAGCTGGAAAATTCCTACCTTTTCCGTGGAGGAGGAATCCCCTCGCTTTACGATTGCGATCGCCAATTCGGAATACGATCACAATTTCCACGTAAACAATACTCGCTACGTCGATTATTGCTTTAATACCTTTACGCTTGGCGAGTTAGAAAAGAATGCGTTGCATTATTTTTCAATCGCGTATATCAAGCAATGCCATGAAGGGGACGTGCTGCGCTTTTATCGAAAAGAGGTTGCCGACAAGCAATACCGCATTCAGGGCGTAAACGCTGACGATGAGTTGGTTGTGCAGGCGGAGGTGCGTTTTGTATGAGAAAGTTAGAGATTCGCGGCGGAAAGGTCATTGACGGCGGCTTGGATACCCCAAAGGGGTTTCGTTTATGCTGCAATGAAAGTGCGGGGGTTTTGTTTAGTGAAACGTTTGCAACTACCGTTTTTATAGCGGCTGAAAATGCATTAAGCGGCCGTTCGGTGAAAATTGCTAAAAATATCGGCGGGAAAAACACGGCGCGTGCAATCGTGCTTTCAAATTGTGGGGCAGACGTCCTGCAAAAAGGAGGCAGAGATCGTGCCGTGGCAAGGGTTAATTATACCAGCGATCGGTTAGGGGTTCCTGCATTTGAGGTGCGCCCGATTTTTGTTGGTGGGGTTTCAGCGCGCTCTGACGACGGGCAGGCGTTGGAACGGATTGACGATTGCGTACAACAAATCTTGCGCGGTGAACGTTCAGACGTTTCCTTGCTTGGTGTTTCCACGCATACCTGCGCGGTGCAATTTTATTTAGGTGACGATTATCTTTGTACCCTTTGCGGAACGGTATTTACCGATTGTGATTGCCCCGCGACAAAGCGGACGGTGCTGCTTACAACTGACGTTTCCATCAGCGCAGAGCTGTTGCGCGCAGCCATGGAGGCGCAGTATAAAGAAAGCTTTGGGCTGTTGCCTGTACCCCCTGCGCCGAACGATGGTTTTACCGCTTTGGCAAGCGGACTTGCAGGCAACAACACAATCACCGCCCGCGACGTGGAATACGCAAAGTTTTCCAAGGCGTTGGAATACGTTTTAACCGAACTTTGCGGCAAGGCATTATCCAATGGAAATAGGGAAGACGTTGTTCGATTAAGGGTGGTTGGCGCAACGTCTAAGCGCGCGGCGTGGGACGTCGTGCGTAATGCATACGCATATTTTCTGCTTTCGGGCAGCGAGGGGATTGCCTTGATTCGAGGTATCACCTCTTGTATCGGTGGCATTGAATCGGTAATTCGCAAAAATCGCTTGCGGGTTTGGTTGCAGTCGGAACGCGGCGAATTGCTTTTGCTGGATGCGGGAAAGCTGCTCTTTGTTTCCGAAGAGCGCGCGCAAGAAGTTTTTGGCGGAGAGGAAACAATCATGACGGTGGATTTCCGCGATAGCAACTACGGCGCGTCGGGATGGATCCCTAAGTGCAATCGAAAAATTTTTAATTCTTAGGGAAAAAATACTAAAAACGCTTTTCTCAAATTGTTGACAAATACAAATCGCAGTGCTATAATATATTGGATAAGTATAGGAGCGCAATATGATTTACACAATGGTACAAATGGAATACGGTATGCAAGATCGCCGTAGCGCCGCAAGAAATGGTGGCGCCAGCGGTCGTGTTTCCGTTTTTCAAAAATCGTTTTGCCCCATTTTACCGATAAATAATTTTTTAAAAGGCTGATTTTTTTCGAAATCAGTCTTATTTTTTAAATTAACGGAAAAAATAATTTAGACATCATATTAGGAAAGGATCGTTATGAAGAAAAAAGTGTATTTGACCCTTGAAAACGGAAAGGTGTTGCAGGGCTACCGTTTCGGCGCAGACGGCGACGTTATGGGTGAGTTGGTTTTCACAACGGGCATGGTGGGCTATGATAAGACGCTTACCGACCCTGCCTATTACGGTCAGATTGTCGTTCAGACATTTCCCTTGATCGGAAATTACGGTATCATCGCCTCGGAATTAGAGAGCCAAAAATCCCACGTAGCGGCTTACGTTGTGCGGGAAAATTGTGAGGCTCCTTCGAATTTTCGTACGGAAGAAACGCTGGACGCCTATTTAAAGAGCGAGGGGATCGTGGGGATTTACGGTGTGGATACCCGCGAACTCACCCGAATTTTACGCGATTGCGGCACGGTAAATGCAAGTATTTCTTCCAAACCCGCCTCGGTTGAGGATCTGGCGGCGTATCAGATCAAAGACGCGGTAGCTGCGGTTAGCATAAAAGAAATTACCGTGTATAACGAAAACGCGAAAAAATCGGTGGCGTTTGTCGATTACGGCGCAAAGGAAAGCGCGGTGCAGTTCTGGGTGGCGCAGGGATTAAAGGTTGTTCGCGTTCCCGCATGGTATCCCGCGCAGGAAATCCTTGCCCTGGGCACAGACGGCGTCGTCCTTTCAGAAGGCCCCGGCGATCCTGCAGATAATCAAGAATTGATTGCTACCGTGAAAGAACTGGTGGGCAAAAAACCGATATTTGCGGTAGGGCTTGGTATGCAGATGCTGGCAATTGCGCTTGGCGCGAAGACGGCGAAGATGAAGCACGGTCACAGAGGGGGCAATCAGCCCGTGAAATATTTGGGCAGCGGCAGAGTATACGTTTCCACACAAAATCACGGTTATGAAGTTGTTGCCAATACGGTGCAAGCGGGTGAAGTCAACTTTGTCAACGTCAACGACGGTGGCGTCGAGGGCATCGTTTATGAAAAGGAAAACGCGATTTCGGTGCAATTCTCGCCCGAATCCTGTTCGGCTGCGTTAGAGCCGAACTTCCTTGCCGAAACGTTCATGGCAAAACTTGCGGAGGTGAAATAAGATGCCTAAGAGAAGTGATATTAAAAAGGTTTTGGTCATTGGCTCTGGCCCGATTGTCATTGGACAAGCTGCAGAATTTGACTATGCAGGCGCGCAGGCGTGCCGCGTTTTGAAAAGTGAGGGGATCAACGTTGTGCTTTGCAACTCCAACCCCGCAACGATTATGACGGACAAGGCGCTTGCCGACGAGATCTATTTAGAGCCTTTAACCGAAGAAACGTTAAAACGTATCATCCTCAAGGAAAAACCGGACAGCTTGCTTGCCTCGCTTGGAGGGCAGACGGGGCTTACGATGGGGTGTAAGCTGGCAAAATCGGGCTTTTTGGCGCAGCACGGCGTAAAGCTGATTGGTACAAAGCTGGATGCGATTGACCGTTCGGAGGACAGAGAACTTTTCAAAGAAACGATGGAAAAAATTCATCAGCCCTGTGTTCCGTCCGATATCGCATATACGGTAGAAGAATGTGTGGCGATTGCCAACAAGCTGGGATATCCCGTGATCATTCGCCCTGCGTACACCTTAGGCGGCGCAGGCGGTGGCGTAGCGTATAACGAGGAGGAGCTGCGTTTGATTTCGCACAACGGCTTGATGCTGTCGCCGATCACGCAGGTGTTGATTGAAAAATATATCGCGGGCTGGAAAGAGATTGAATTTGAGG
This sequence comes from Candidatus Scatosoma sp., assembly GCA_045606365.1. Classification (GTDB taxonomy): domain Bacteria; phylum Bacillota; class Clostridia; order Christensenellales; family Borkfalkiaceae; genus Scatosoma. The sequence goes on from JAZURU010000211.1 coordinate 9,725, forward strand.
TTCTGCGCGATAGCGCTGGCAACGTTTTAACCGTTTGTTCGATGGAAAACGTTGATCCCGTTGGGATTCATACGGGCGATTCCATCGTGGTTGCGCCTGCGGTCACGCTGTCTTGTAAAGAATATAATATGCTCAGAAGCGCTGCGCTTGCAATTATCACAGAGCTTGGTATCGAGGGTGGCTGCAACGTACAGTTTGCTTTAAATCCCGACTCCTTTGAATATTCGGTGATCGAGGTCAATCCTCGCGTCAGCCGTTCGTCGGCGCTTGCATCCAAAGCAACGGGGTTCCCGATTGCTAAGGTGACGTCTAAGATTGCGCTTGGGTATACGTTGGACGAAATTCGCAACGACGTGACGGGCACCTCGTATGCTTGCGTAGAGCCGACGATTGATTATTTGGTTGTTAAAATGCCCAAATGGCCGTTTGATAAATTCTTGTATGCAAAGCGTCAGCTCGGCACGCGCATGAAAGCGACGGGCGAAGTAATGTCTATCGGTACTTCCTTCGAAATGGCGATGATGAAAGCGGTGCGCGGCGCAGAAATTTCCACCAGCACCATGAACTACAAGAGGTTCAAGGATTGGACGAAAGAGCAACTGCTTGCGCAGCTGCACGAAATGACGGACGAACGTATCTTTGCCGTCTATGCAGCGCTTAAAAAGGGCGTGTCCGTCGACGAGGTGTTCCAAATTACCAAGATCGACAGATGGTTCTTAAATAAGTTTAAGAATTTGATCGCCTACGAAAATCTTTTGGAAAGCGGCGCAAAGTTGACCAAAGAATTGTATGAAGAGGGCAAACGCCTGGGCTATTTGGACAAGGATATTGCCGCTTTTTCGGGGCAAAAGTGCCCCGCAAGGAAGAAAGCCGTCTATAAGATGGTGGATACTTGTGCAGCGGAAATCGAGGCGAAAACGCCGTACTTCTACTCTACTTTTGACGAATGGGAGCACGATGAAGCAAAGCCGTTCGTAGATAAGAGCGACAAAAAACGTATCGTTGTTATCGGTTCTGGTCCGATTCGTATCGGTCAAGGGATTGAATTTGACTATTCTTCCGTGCATTGCGTTTGGACGTTAAAAGAGCTGGGCTATGAGGTTGTAATCATCAACAATAACCCCGAAACAGTTTCCACCGACTTTGATACAGCGGAC